>NZ_JBFTLX010000212.1:0-12644 GCF_056396665.1 Cupriavidus sp. 05T313
GTTCCTGATCGGCGCCCACATCAGCGCGCTGAACAGTGCCTCGACCCATATCTCGCCCGATGCGGTGCGTACCCGCAAGCTGCTGCTCAAGGCGGAAGAGATCAAGCGGCTGATCGGCAAGGTGGAGCAGCGCGGCTTCACGATCGTGCCGCTCAACCTGCATTACACGCGCGGACGCGTCAAATGCGAAATCGGCTTGGCCAAGGGCAAGAAGATGTTCGACAAGCGCRAGACCGAGAAGGATCGCGACTGGCAGCGCGAGAAGGCGCGCATCATGAAGGGCGCCGGGAAAGAGTAAGGCTGCAAGACAGTTCGAGCACTTGCGCCACCGGTATGCCCACCCTCTCCCGCCTGAGCAGGGAGAGGGCAGATGCCCGCAATAGTGGGACGTGAGACGCCCCACTCCGGCGCCCTCCTTCCCCCCCGAACTCAGGCCCCCTTCTGCTGCCCTTTAACGATCTGCAGCGCGGAAGCAATCATGCTGCTCATCTCGCCGAGATTGCCCGGCACGATGAGCGTGTTGCCCTGCTTGGCCAGATTGCCGAAGGCGCTCACGTATTCCTCCGCAACCTTCAGGTTGACCGCTTCCATGCCGCCCTCAGTCCGGATGGCGCGCCCGATTTTCTCAATCGCMTGCGCATTGGCTTCCGCCACTGCCAGGATGGCCGAGGCCTCGCCCTGCGCCCGGTTGATGGCCGCCTGCCGCTCGCCTTCTGACTTCTGGATCGCGGCCTCGCGCGCGCCGGTGGCCAGGTTGATCTGTTCCTGCCGCTTGCCTTCGGAGGCCGCGATCAGCGCGCGCTTCTCCCGCTCGGCGGTGATCTGCGCCTGCATCGCGTGCAGGATCTCCTTGGGCGGTGTGAGATCCTTGATCTCGTAGCGCAGCACCTTCACGCCCCAGCTCGCGGCGGCCTCGTCCAGCGAGTTGACTACGCTGTGGTTGATGTACTCGCGCTCCTCGAAGGTCTTGTCCAGTTCCAGCTTGCCGATCACCGAGCGCAGCGTGGTCTGCGACAACTGCGTGATTGCCACCACGAAATTGCTCGAGCCGTAGGAAGCCTTCATCGGGTCGGTGACCTGGTAGTACAGCACGCCGTCCACCTGTAGCTGCGTATTGTCCCTGGTGATGCAGATCTGGCTGGGCACATCGAGCGGGATTTCCTTGAGGACGTGCTTGTAGGCAACCCGATCGACGAAGGGCAGCACCACGGTCAGCCCCGGAGTCAGCGTGGCGCGGTACTTGCCGAGGCGCTCCAGCACCCAGGCATGTTGCTGCGGCACGATCTTGAAGCTCTTCGCCACCAGGACGATGACAGCGACAAGAACCAGCAGGGGCAGCAGGCTGCCAAAGAATTCAAACATGAGACCTCCGTGACGGGGTTGGGAAGACGAACTGCTAGAACCTGGAAACCAGCACGGGCGCGGCCCGCACCGCTATCTCGGGCTGACGAACAGCGTGTTGCCGCGTACCTCGACAATGCGGAAGCGCCCCGGAGCCGCCAGCCCATTGGCCTGGAACTCGACGTCCCATTCCGTACCGCGGTAGCGCACCCGTGCCCGCCCGTCAGCCCCCCAGGCCGGCACTTCCAGTTCCTGGCCGATGTCCGGGTTGACGTTCGGATCGCGCTCCGCCACGTCGCGCCGCGTACGGCCGTAGCGGGACCGCCGCAGCACCAGGAAGCCAGCCAGGGCCACCAGCGCGGCCAGAATGGTCTGGCTGGCTGCTTCCAGCCCCGCCAGCGCACCGAGCCCGCCTGCCGCCGCGCCCAGCGCCACCATCAGCAGATACAAGGTGCCGAAACCCAGTTCCACGATCACCAGCACCGCTGCCAATGCAAACCAGATGTAATACGGCGCCATAGCCTCCCTTCGCGTTGCCTGCCTTCATGCCCGTCCGGACCAGGACCGCCGCATCGCGCACGGCCGCGGCCAAAACAAAAAACCCCCGCGGCGCCAGAGCGCCTGCGGGGGTTAGGAACACCTGGCGCAGGGCCGGTGTACCGCTATTGTGACGTCAAATGCTTCAGGAGGCCAGTTGCTTCCAGGTATCGATCACGGAATCGGGATTCAGCGAAATCGACTTGATGCCTTCCTTGGCCAGCCACAGCGCAAAGTCCGGGTGATCGGAAGGACCCTGGCCGCAGATGCCGACGTACTTGTCCAGGCGCAGCGCGGTGGAAATGGCACGCGACAGCATGAACTTGACCGCCGGGTCGCGTTCGTCGAAGTCCTTGGCCAGCAGTTCCATGCCGGAGTCGCGGTCCAGGCCCAGCGTGAGCTGGGTCAGGTCGTTCGAGCCGATCGAGAAGCCGTCGAAATACTGCAGGAACTCTTCGGCCAGGATGGCGTTGGACGGCACTTCGCACATCATGATGACGCGCAGGCCGTTTTCGCCGCGCTTCAGGCCGTGCTTGGCCAACAGGCCGATGACCTTCTCGGCCTGGCCCAGGGTCCGCACGAACGGCACCATGATCTCGACGTTGGTCAGGCCCATGTCGTCGCGCACGCGCTTCATGGCCTTGCATTCCATCTCGAAGGCTTCGGCGAAGTCTTCGGAGATGTAGCGCGAGGCGCCGCGGAAGCCCAGCATGGGGTTTTCTTCATCCGGCTCGTAGCGCGAGCCGCCGATCAGCTTCTTGTACTCGTTGGACTTGAAGTCCGACAGGCGCACGATGACCGGCTTCGGGTAGAAGGCCGCGCCAATCGTGGCGATGCCTTCGGCCAGCTTGTCCACGTAGAAGGCGCGCGGGCTGGCATGGCCACGGGCCACGCTTTCCACTGCTTTCTTCAGGTCGGCGTCGACTTGCGGGTAGTCGAGGATGGCCTTGGGGTGGACGCCGATATTGTTGTTGATGATGAACTCGAGGCGAGCCAGGCCAACGCCCTGGTTCGGGATCTGGCAGAAGTCGAAGGCCAGTTGCGGGTTACCGACGTTCATCATGATCTTGACGTCGATTTCCGGCATCTCGCCGCGCTGCACTTCGGTCACTTCGGTCTCGAGCAGGCCGTCGTAGACGCGGCCTTCGTCGCCCTCGGCGCACGACACCGTCACCAGCGTGCCGTCCTTGAGCAGGTCGGTGGCATCGCCGCAACCGACCACGGCGGGCACGCCCAGTTCGCGTGCGATGATGGCCGCGTGGCAGGTACGGCCACCACGGTTGGTCACGATGGCGGCGGCGCGCTTCATCACCGGCTCCCAGTTGGGATCGGTCATGTCGGCAACCAGCACGTCACCGGGCTGCACGCGTTCCATTTCGGACGGGTCATTGATCACACGGACGCGGCCGGTGCCGATCTTCTGGCCAATGGCGCGGCCGCTGGTGAGCACGGGCGCGGTGCCCTTGAGCTTGAAGCGCTGCTCTGCCTTGCCGGCGGACTGGCTCTTCACCGTTTCCGGGCGGGCCTGCAGGATGTAGATCTTGCCGTCGCGGCCGTCCTTGCCCCACTCGATGTCCATCGGGCGGCCGTAATGCTTCTCGATGATCATCGCGTACTTGGCCAGCTCCGACACATCGGCGTCGGTGATGGAGTAGCGGTTGCGCAGTTCGATGGGTACGTCGACGGTCTTGACGCGGCCGGCTTCGCCCGGCGCGGTGAATTCCATCTTGATCAGCTTGGAGCCGATCGAGCGGCGAATGATGGGGTACTTGCCCGCTTGCAGCGTGGGCTTGAAGACGTAGAACTCGTCCGGGTTGACSGCGCCCTGCACCACCGTTTCGCCCAGGCCGTAGCTGGAGGTGATGAAGACGACATCGGGGAAGCCGGATTCGGTGTCGATGGTGAACATCACGCCTGCGGCGCCCACATCCGAGCGCACCATGCGCTGCACGCCGGCGGACAGCGCGACGATGTCGTGCGCGAAGCCCTTGTGCACGCGATAGGAAATGGCGCGGTCGTTGTACAGCGAGGCAAACACGTGGCGGATCTTGTCCAGCACATCGTCAATGCCGCTGACGTTGAGGTACGACTCCTGCTGGCCGGCGAACGATGCATCCGGCAGGTCTTCGGCGGTCGCCGACGAACGCACGGCGAACGAAGCCTCGGCGCCTTCGCGCTCTTCGGCACGCGCGTAGAACTCGCGGATTTCCTTTTCCAGGCGCGGCTGGAACGGCGCTTCGATAACCCAGTTGCGGATCTCGGCGCCGGCTTCGGCCAGGGCCTTGACGTCGTCGACGTTGAGGGCCTTGAGGCGATCGGAAATGCGCTGGGTCAGGTTGCTGTGGGCGAGGAAATCGCGGAAAGCCAGCGAGGTGGTGGCAAAGCCACCGGGCACCCGCACGCCGGCTTCGGCCAGCTGCGAGATCATCTCGCCGAGCGACGAATTCTTGCCGCCCACGGTTTCCACATCTTCCTTGCGCAACTGCTCGAACGGCAGCACGTATGCGCCGTCAATTGCCGGGTTGTTCATAAAAGCCTCAAAACAAAGTAAGAAACCTGTTGCTGACGCCCGGAATATTGTTGGAGTTCTGCTACCGGACGGATCGCTTGGCTAAACAACCCCAGCGTTGTCACGATCGGCGCGCGATCGTGATTGCTGCAGCGCACATTGTTGACAATTCGTGCCCGAATYGTTGCACCAACAGCGCTGGTGGAATTGCTTAGCGAAAAGATCGCCGCTATTCTACCGTGCCGCACCGCACTTTCGCGGAGCGCGGATTCAAAAATATTGTCCTAACATGTCCCAGCCCGACGCTCCCATTGCACCGCAGGAACCCCAGGAACCGCGTACGGAGGAGCGCCCCGCCATCCGTACGGTCTTTATCGTSTCSGATGGTACCGGSATCACKGCCGAGACCTTCAGCCACTCGATCCTGGCCCAGTTCGAGATGCGTTTCCGCAAGGTGCGCATGCCTTTTGTCGACACGCCCGAGAAAGCACATATCGCGGTCGGCAAGATCAATGAGGCCCTCTACGCGGAAGGGGTGCAGCCCATCGTCTTCACCACCCTGGTCAACCAGGAGTCGAACAAGGCGATCCGCCGCGCCAAGGCCATGATACTGGACATGTTCCAGACCTTCATCGAGCCGCTGGAGAAGGAACTCGGCCTCAAGTCCACCCATGCGATCGGGCGCTTCCACCAGAACGCCGACACCGAGGCTTACCAGAACCGCATCGAGGCGATCAACTTCTCGCTCGCGCATGACGACGGCCAGTCGCACAAGAACCTGGCCGAGGCCGACATCATCCTGGTCGGCGTTTCGCGCAGCGGCAAGACCCCGACCAGCCTGTACCTGGCCATGCAGTACGGCCTCAAGGCGGCCAACTACCCGCTGATTCCCGACGACTTCGAGCGCGGCAAGCTGCCGAGCGCCCTGTATGCGTTCAAACCCAAGATCTTCGGCCTGTCGATCAATCCGCAGCGCCTGGCCGAGATCCGCAACGAGCGGCGGCCGGGCAGCAAATACGCGGCGCCGGAAAACTGCCGGTACGAGGTCAATGAGGCCGAGGCCATGATGCGTCGCGAGGGCATCAAGTGGCTGTCGTCCACGCACAAGTCGATCGAAGAGATCGCCACCACGATCCTGCAGGAGATCAAGGTGGATCGGGATAGCAATTATTGAGAAGGCAGCCGGCGCGCCGAACGAAGCTGAACGGTGCGCCTAAGCCGCCCGATGCCTCTGCCGGTGTTGATTCCTGCCGCCCTCAGGGGGCGTGAGAAACAATCCGCCCGTGGGCCTTACAGCATCAACCGGGCCGCCGCTGCCGCACCGCCTCGAACAGGCAGATCGCCGTAGCCGCCGCCACATTCAGCGATTCCAGCCCGCCCGGCTGCGGAATGCCCACCGTGCGGCTGACCCTGGCCATCCACTCCGGGCTGACGCCCGCGCCTTCATTGCCCACCACCCAGCCCACCGGACCACGCAAATCGGTGTCGAACACGGCCGCCTGGGCATGCGAGGATGTCGCCAGCAGCGGCACCGCCAGGCGCGGCGCCAGCATGTCCAGCGTGCAGTGCTCGACGATATTCAGGTGGAAATTGGCACCCATGGCCGCACGCAAGGTCTTGGTGGACCAGGCGAAGGCGCTGCCCGTGACGAGGAACGCATGGCCGATGCCCGCGGCGGCCGCGCTGCGCAGGATCGAGCCCACGTTGCCGGCATCCTGCACGCCGTCCAGGATGATGCAATCGGTATCGATATGCGATGGCAGGTGGCCGGACGGCGTCTCGATAACCAGCATCAGGTCGATGCCGTTGACCACGCCGGCAATCAGGTCGAACAAGGCGTCCGCCAGCAGTACCACGCGTTCGGGCGCGATCTGCCTGAGCAGCGGCGCCACCTCGGCGTGATCGTAGTGCCGCTCCGACACCACGCACTGCACCGGCTGGCCCAGCGCATCCAGGTAGGCCTGCGCAAGATGCACGCCATCGAGCACCGATTGCCCGGCCTTGCGGCGGGCATGCGTGGAGCCCGTCAGGGCCTTGAGATGCTTGAACAGCGCGTTGTCGCGCGACGTGACGTGCTTCACGATACCTGCTCCGGGAAAGACGACGGCGGCAGGCCGGCGGCAGGCGCGATGCGCCCTTGCGCGATGGCCTCGCGCACCGGCGCGAACGAGCGCCGATGGTGCGGCGTGGCGCCGTGCTGCGTGAGCGCGGCCAGGTGCTGCGGCGTGCCGTAGCCCGAGTGGGCGTCGAAGCCATACTGCGGGTACGACGCGTGCAGCGTCAGCAATTCACGATCGCGCGCCACCTTGGCGAGGATCGACGCCGCCGATATCGCCTGCACCTTTGCATCGCCCTTGACGATGGCCTCGACCGCAAAGCGCACCTGCGGGCAGCGGTTGCCGTCGACCTGCACCAGGTCTGGCTCCAGACCGGCATCCGCCAGGCCGTGCACCGCGCGCTGCATGGCCAGCATGGTGGCGTGCAGGATGTTGATGGTGTCGATCTCTTCCACCGTGGCGAAGGCGATATGCCAGCCCAGAGCGCGTTCGCAGATCTGCTCGAACAGCGCCTCCCGGCGCAGGGCGGTCAGCACTTTCGAGTCGGCCAGGCCCTTGATCGGACGCTCCGGATCAAGCACCACGGCAGCGGCATAGACGGGGCCGGCCAGCGGACCCCTGCCCGCCTCGTCCACGCCACACAGGTGGCGGACCTGCGCGGCGGTGTCGGCGAGGTCGAAACCAAGTTGGGCCGGATTGCCCTTGGCAGCGGGACGGCGCGCCATTACCCGCCCCTGCGCTGCCGGATCAGGCCGGCGACCACCTCCGAGGCGATCTCGGCGGTATTGCGTTTAAGGGTCTGGTGCATCTGGGTAAAATGTTCGCGCAGGAACGCGGTATTGCCATCGTCGTTCAACTGCAGCAACGTCTCGCGCGCCAGCGCCTCGGGCGTGGCGTCGTCCTGCAACAGTTCGGGCACGACAAAGCGCCCCGACAGGATGTTGGGCAAGCCCACATACGGCAGGTACCCCTGCCGCTTCATGATCTGCGCGGTCAGCCAGGGCACCTTGTACGAGATTACCATCGGCTTCTTGTACAGCGCCGCCTCCAGCGTGGCGGTGCCGCTGGCCAGCAGGATCACGTCGGCGGCTTCCATGGCAAGGTGCGACTGCCCGTCGATGACGGTCAGCGGAATCTGCGGATACTGCTGATGCAGGCCCTTGACGATCTCGCGCAGCGGCGCGCTGGCGACCGGCAACACGAAGGCAAGATTGCCGTCCATGCCGTGCATGCGTGCCATGGCGTCGAAGAACGTCGCCCCAAGGTTGCGCACCTCGGATTGCCGGCTGCCGGGCAACACCGCCACCACGCGGGGCCCGGCCGGCAGGCCCAGCCGCGCGCGCGCGCCCTGCGTATCCGGCACCATCGGGATCACGTCAGCCAGCGGATGGCCCACGTAGGTAGCGGGAATGCCTGCCCGGGCGTAGATCTCCGGTTCGAACGGGAACAGGCACAGGATGTGATCGACCGCGCGTGCGATGGTACGGATGCGTCCGCCCCGCCATGCCCAGATCGAAGGACTGACAAAATGCACCACGGGAATGCCGGCACGGCGCAGCGGCACTTCCAGCCCGAAGTTGAAATCCGGCGCATCCACCCCGATGAAGCACAGCGGCGGCTGCGCGATCAGCTGTTCCCTGATGGCGCGGCGCGTGGCCAGGATCTCGCGCAGCGAGCCCAGCACCTCCACATAGCCGTTGACCGAGAGCGTATCCATCGGCCATTGCGACTCGAACCCCTGCGCCATCATGCGCGGCCCGCCAATGCCGGCGTAGCGAACGGTTTCGCCGAGCCGGGCCTTGAGCCCGCCCATCAGCAGTGAAGCCAGCAGATCACCCGAGTTCTCGCCGGCCACCATGGCAATGGTGCCGCGCGTACCCGCGCCTGCTACGTCCCGCGTGGCACCCGTGGCCGGTAGGACACCGTCGACCATGGCGTGGGCCGGCTTCAGCGCACAATGCCGCGCTGCGTGGCGGCAATGAAGTCGAGGAAACCCTGCAGCGGCACCTTGGCGCTGCCTTCGGCATGCGCGATCAGTTGCGCGATCTCGTTGCGGGCGGCTTCGAAGCTCAGGTCGGACTTGTACAGTACCTTGTAGGCCTGGCGCAGGGCCGCGATCTGCGCGGCGTCGAATCCACGGCGGCGCATGCCTTCCACGTTGATGCCGTGCGGCGTGGCCTTGTTGCCGCCCTTGTCGCCCGCGGCGATCACGAACGGCGGCAGGTCCTGCACCAGTGCCGAGGCGCCGCCCAGCATGGCGTGGTCGCCAATGCGCACGAACTGGTGAACCCCGCTCATGCCGCCAAGGATGGCCCAGTCGCCCACCTGCACATGGCCGGCAATCTGCGCATTGCTGGAAAACACCGTATGGTTGCCCACCCGGCAATCGTGCGCGATGTGGACATAGGCCATGATCCAGTTGTCGTCGCCGATACTGGTCACGCCCTGATCCTGCACCGTGCCGGTGTGGATGGTGGTGAACTCGCGAATGGTATTGCGATCGCCGATCACGAGCCGGGTCGGCTCGTTGCGGTACTTCATGTCCTGCGGCGTGCCGCCAACCGAGGCATATGGCCCAATGCGGTTATCCGCGCCGACGGTCGTATGCCCTTCGATGGTCGTGTGCGCGCCAACCTGGGTACCGCTGCCAAGGCGAACGTTGGGACCAACGATGGAAAACGGCCCGACGGTCACGTCGGCTGCAAGCTCGGCCTTCGGGTCGACCAGTGCGCTGGGATGGATTTGCGTCATGYGTCCTGTCCTATGGTCTGAGATTGAAAAGTTGAACGATCGAAACAATGAACCAACACGTCCAAATTCGCTTTCAGGGTGTAGCTAGCGGCCGTCAGGTGGTGCCGCCCCCAGCGCAGGAACCGGCACGTACATGGGTACGCGAGGGTTCCGAGCAGCGGACGGTGCCGCATGGCGGCCGCGCGGTAGCCCTGAATGCGAATGTTCAGGCGTCGGCTTGTTTGACGGTGCACATCAACTCAGCTTCGCAAGCCACCTTCTCGTCGACGGTGGCAAACGCCTTGAACTTCCAGATGCCGCGGATATAGCGCTCTACGGATACGGTCATGTGCAGCTGGTCGCCCGGCGTCACAACCTGCTTGAAGCGCGCGCCGTCGATGCCGACGAAGTAGTAAAGCGAGCCTTCCTTGCGCTCCATGTCGGCGCCRAAGGTCAGCAGGCCGGCCGACTGCGCCAGSGCYTCRAGGATCATCACGCCCGGCATCACGGGGTGACCCGGGAAATGGCCCTGGAAGTACGGCTCGTTCATGGTGACGTTCTTCAGCGTTTTGATACGCTTCTGCGGCTCCAGTTCAAGCACGCGGTCTACCATCAGGAACGGGTAACGATGCGGCAGCAGCTTGAGGATCTTGCGGATGTCGATATCGACGGCGTTCATGATTTTTTCTCTTCGGTATGCTGGATAGAATTGCCGGCGTCCTGGCCTTGCAGGCGTTTTTCGAGCTGGATCACGCGCTCGCGCAATTTGCTCAGCCCTCGCAAGGTGGCCGCGGTGCGTTCCCAGTCGCCATGCGGCTGGACCGGGAACACGCTGGTGAAATGACCGCCGGGCTTGGTAATGGATTTAGTGATCGACGTGCCACCGGAAACCGTGGTGCGGTCGGCAATGTTCAGATGGCCGGCAAAGTTGGCCGAGCCCCCGATGACGCTAAAGCGGCCGACCTTGGTACTGCCGGCAATCGCCGCGCAGCCCGCGATCACAGTATGCGCGCCCACGCGCACGTTATGCGCGATCTGCACCTGGTTGTCGAGCTTGCAGCCGTCCTCGATGACCGTATCGGCCATGGCGCCGCGATCGATCGCGGTATTGGCGCCCACCTCGACATCGTTACCCAACACCGCGCGGCCGGTCTGGGGAATCTTGACGTACTCCACGCCGCCCGGGCCGATGTCCGGGGCAAAGCCAAAGCCATCGGCGCCCAGCACCGCCCCGCTGTGCAGTATGCATCGCATGCCCACCACGCATTGATGATAGATCGAGACATTGGCGTAGATCAGCGTGTCGTCGCCAATCCGCGCCCCGGTACCGACAAAGCCGTTGGCCAGGATACGCACCCGYTCGCCTAGCCGTGCCCCGCTCTCGATCACCACATTGGGCCCGATAAAGCACGAAGCCGGCACTACGGCATCCGGCGCCACGCTGGCGCGCGGGTCGATGCCGGTACGATGGTCGGTATTGGCACGGCGCTCGAAGCCCTGCGCGATACGTGCAAAGCACACGTAGGGATTGCGCGCGACCAGCCAGTTGCGGCCGTCGGCCTGGCCTTCAGCCCGGATGCGCTCGAGGTCGGCTGCGGACACGATCACGGCACCGGCGCCGGACGCCAGCGCCTGTGGCAGGTACAGGGGGTTGGAGAGGAACGAGAGCTGGTCGGAGCCGGCCTGGTCGAGCGGCGCGAGGCCGCGCACGGCGAGGTCGGGATCACCCACAACCTGCGCGCCGGTATCGGTGGCGAGCTGACCCAGTGTGGGTGTTTGCATGGCAGTACTTCCTTGGACTGTGAAAACAGGCAGGCTTACTTGCTGCCGGCGTTCAGCGCTTTCATCACATCGTCGGTGATGTCGATGCGAGGATTGACATAGACGGCTTCCTGCACGATCAGGTCGTACTTGCGCTGTTCTGCAAGCTGGCGGATCACGCGGTTGGCACGCTCGAGCACCTGGGCCAGTTCCTCATTGCGGCGCTGGTTCAGGTCCTCGCGGAATTCGCGTTGCTTGCGCTGGAATTCGCGGTCGAGATCGGCGACTTCGCGCTGACGGCGTTGGCGGTCGGCGTCAGCCAGCACGGCAGTGTCCTTGTCGAGCTTGTCGGCCATGCCCTTGATCTTCTGGGCCATGTCCTGCAGCTCGCGGTCGCGCTTGGAGAATTCCTGTTCCAGCTTGACCTGGGCCTGCTTGGCAGGCACCGAGTCACGCAGGATACGCTCGGAATTCACCGCGGCAATGCGTGCTTCCTGCGCCATGGCGGGCGCGGCAGCCAGCAGCGCGCCAGCCGTCAGCGCGGCGGCCGTCAGGCTCTTGATCAGTGGGAATGTTGTTTTCATGAATACGTTCCTCAATCTTCTATTCTCTATTCTCGCTCAGAACGCGGTACCGATCTGGAACTGGAAGCGCTGTACCTTGTCGGTCTCATCCTTCTTCAGCGGGAAGCCCACGCTGATCTTGAGCGGACCGATCGGCGACAGCCACGACATGCCCACACCCGTCGAATACTTCAGCTGGCTGAACAACAGCGGCGTGCCTTCCTGGTACACGTTACCAAAGTCGAAGAAGGTGAACAGGCGCAGCGTCCGGTCCACGCCCGAACCCGGCAGCGGGAAGATGAACTCGACGTTACCAATCATCTTGGAGGCGCCGCCAGTCGGGTTGCCGTTCTGGTCCTTCGGGCCCAGCGTGCTGGTCTGGTAGCCGCGAACCGAGCCGATACCGCCGGCGTAGAAGTTCTTGAACACCGGGAACGGCGTGTTGCCATAGCCATGACCGTAGGCCACTTCACCGTTGAAAGCCATCGTGAAGGCTTTCGACAGCGGATAGAAATACTGCTGCTGGATACTGGCGCGATAGTACTGCGTATCGCCACCGGGCACGCCCACTTCAAGGTTGGCCTGCGTGTAGGGTCCCTTGGTCGGGACCAGCGCGCTGTCGCGCCGGTCGCGGGCCCAGCCGATCGTGAACGGGAAGTTGTTGATCGGGTCGCCGCTGTTTTTGCCGATCTTCGTCAGCCACTGGGTGTACTGGATCGGCGTGTTCACCGAGGTGTAGACCTGGCTGCGCTCGTAGCCGATACCGAAGAACACCGTATCGACTTCCGAGAACGGCACGCCGAACTTGAAGCCACCGCCCATCGACACGATCTTGTAGTCCTGGTCGCCGGTGTAGTACAGCGGCCGCGACGTACGATAGTAAACATCGGTCGAGCGGCTGATGCCGTCGACCGTGAAGTACGGATCGTACTGCGTCAGCGAGATGGTGCGGAAGGACTTCGCGGTGTTGACGTCCAGGCCCAGGCTGGTACCCGAACCGAACACGTTGTCCTGGCGCAGGCCGGCCTGCAGCACCAGCTTGTCCGTGGAGGAGAAGCCCAGGCCCAGGCTGATCTGCCCGGTCGGCTTCTCGGTCACGTTGACGTTCACATCGACCTGGTCGGGCGCGCCGGGCACGTCCTCGGT
>NZ_JBFTLX010000213.1:0-23568 GCF_056396665.1 Cupriavidus sp. 05T313
GTCCAAGGTCAGCGGCGAATGGAAGAACGCCGTGGGTGCCGGCACGGTGGTCAAATGGCCCACCGGCGTCGGGGCCAACGGCGTCCAAGGTCAGCGGCGAATGGAAGAACGCCGTGGGTGCCGGCACGGTGGTCAAATGGCCCACCGGCGTCGGGGCCAACGGCAACGACGGTGTGGCCACTTATATCAAGAATGTCAAAGGGGCGATTGGCTATGTCGAACTGACTTACGCCCTGCAACGCAAACTGCCTTACGCAGTAATGCAAAACAGAGACGGCGCGTACGTCAGCCCTTCACGTGAGAGTTTCAGCGCGGCGGTGGCATCCGTGAACTGGACCCAGCAAACGGATTTCTACCAGGTCATCACGGACGCGCCCGGCACGCAGGCGTGGCCCATTGCCGGCGCCGTGTTCGTGATCATGCCAAAAGTCCCCAAGGATCAGGCAAGCGCACAGGGTGCGCTTGCCTTCTTCAAATGGGCACTCAACGACGGGCAGGCCGACGCCGCTGCCGAGCACTATGTGGCGCTGCCACCCGGACTGGTCAAGCAGATCGAAACCTACTGGCGCGACAACTTCAAGTAAGCCTGGCAAGTCACGCAAGCGGGCAAGGGGATGCGCCGGTCAATGCTCGGTACTGCCGGCCCTGGAGCTCCAGTCGGTGTGATCGGACAGATAGTGCCTGTAGGCGTACTCGACCTCGGCATCGGCGTCCTCATGCGCCTGCAGCGGATTGTCCCAGCATTTCGCGCAGGTGTGCCGCGAGGAGGCCGCCGGCTGTACGCCCGCCGTGAATGTCACAAAGCCCCGGTAACGCCCCCATGGCAGTTCCTCGACAGAAGTGACGATAAAAAGATCGCCGCGCTGGTATGTCGCCATGACTGCGCTCCTGCATGCTGAAAAGGGAAATTCATTCTAGCAGCGGCGCATGGGATCACAACCCCGGCATTGTTCTTCGCTGATGCAAATCAAAATGCCGCGTCGCCCGGATCACGTGCCGTCCTTCTCTCCCGCGGTGGGCGCCGCCGCAGTCACTGCTTTCGGAGACTCAGGGGGCGCACCGCTGATCTTCGGGATGCACTCGGGACGGAACCACGCCACGGTGATCGGTTCCCCGGCCATGATGCGCCTGGCGGTCGGCACGACCTGCTCCCCGATCAGCATGCCAAGCAAGCCGACCAGGGCAATGGCGGGCGGAGCTGGCGAGCGGACCTGCAACAGCGCATAGATGATGCCAACCAGGATTCCCGCGCCCAGCGAAACCAGATAGAGCTTCATGACTTTCCTCCTTGGTAGTGTTGCGTGCCACACCGCCAGTCATGTCAGGCGGCGCACCGCCGGCGTAGCGAAACGAGTGGGCAACGCAACGATGGCCCTCGCTCAGAACGCCCGGCAGGGGCAGCCGAACGCGCCGCGCCGCGGCTGGTAGCCGCCTAATGCGCGCACCGGCGCCCAGTCCGGCATGGCCGGCGGTTCCTGGGCTTCTGCATGAAAAGGTTGTAGGCCAGCCGGATGGTCAGCAGGCCCTCGGCATGCGGGGACTCGAGTGTCGTGAACCGCCCGTTCATCAGGATCAGTTCGGGCCTGGAAGGCTGATGCATGGCAACGCTCCTGCACCCCGAATGCCATCTGCGGCAGGTGATCGATGAAGATCAGCTGGCAGTTCTGTGGGGTCAGTACTTCGAGCCTGGGATTCGTCATGATGTTCTCCGGGGACAGCAGGTTTCAGGCGAGGCAGCCTCGCCGGGATCAGTGTTCCGGATTGCGCGCCATGTGCGCTCGCGGGAAGCGGGGTGAAGTTCGCCTCGCGCGCGGAGCCTAACTAATATAGGAAGTCTTTTCGGGCGGACCAGTTTTTCTTGTCTTCGCCGCATTGCGGGACGGGAGAGCCGGGACGGCCGGGGTAACGGTCTAGTTCAGGGATCGGTCCGACGGCTGAGTTCGGGCAGGAGCGGGCCTCCGCTTGCACCCAGGCCATAGCGGCATTGCCAGCTTCCTGAGTTAATATCTCCCGAATAAGAAAAAATCCGGGGGTCAAATGAAAGCGCTGTTCGCTGTTGCCGTGCTGTTCGCGGTCGGGCTGTTTCTTCTCGCACTACTCAAGGTGAAGCGGGGTGGTGCCCCTGCCACAGCAACTTCGGGATATCTGTTTGCCCGAAGAGCGCCATTCATGCGTAATGATGAGATTGAGTTATATGACAGGCTCGTTATGGCGCTGAGAAACGCACATGTCTTTCCCCAGGTGTCCATGTCGGCCTTTGTTCAGCATAAGGGCAAGGCGCAGGCTGCACGGAATATGTTTTCGCAAAAGTACGTGGACTATCTTGTCTGCGAACGTAAGACAATGCGGCCGCTGTATGTCATTGAGCTTGATGGGGCTTCTCATGGGTCGGCCAAGGCGCGCAAGCGTGATGCGCAGAAGGATCAGGTGCTGGCGTCGGCGGGGATTCCTATCAAGCGGTATACATCCAAGGACGTGGATTTCACGGTCATTCTTGGGGACTATGTTTCGGTGACTAGCCTCGCACTGCCTCCAGATACTGTCGCTGTGACTCCTGGCGGTATCGCTCAACAGCGCTAGGCGCAACCTTGCGCAAGGCACCAGAAAGGACGCCCAACACCAATTCTCAGATATTGTCCTTGGCACCCCGCTTTGGAGCCGCCGCTGAGCGGAGCCTGGCGACCGAAAATCCTATTCCTGCTGCCATGGGTGCGGAAATTACCAGGCCGAAGACCGGCTTTCGGCCAAAACATGCTCCCTTCCGCCCAGGAAAAAACATGCTGCTTCCGCCTTCAGGCTGGCTGGTGAGCGAGACGAAAAGTGAGAGAGATAAATGGCGAATCAAGTAACCACGGGGGAAGTGCGTGTCGCGGTGCTGGTGGATTGCGACAATACGACGCCTGAGATTCTCGAACATGCCCTGCGCGTAGTCGCGCAGTTTGGCCGCGTAGTGCTGCGCAGGGGCTATGGCAACCACGCCACGCTGGCAAACAAATGGCAGGATGCGCTCGTGCGTCTGGCCTTCACGCCTTGCCTGCAATACCAGTATGCAGCCGGGAAGAATACAGCCGACATTGCCTTGGCACTCGACGCGATGGAAGCCATGTTCGATTCCCGCGCCGATACTTTCTGCCTGGTCACCAGCGATTCGGACTTTGCATACCTGTGCCGGAAGCTGAGGGAGCGTGGTGCTACGGTGCATATCGTGGGAGAAGCAAAGACACCCGACGCGCTTCGCAATGCCAGCGACCAGTTTTTCGAATGGGTTCCGCCCGAGCCGGCAGGCGAACCGGTAGATCCTGCCAAGCCGAAGATTGCTGTTGCGCCTAAACCATCTGTAAAGCGCCGTCCGAAGGCCGTGATCAATGCGGTCGCACTACTGGCCGGGGGCACGCCTGATGGACGGGTTGGACTGGGGGCGTTGGGACAGTATCTTAAACGGACTGATCCTGCATTTTCACCCAAGGCATTTGGGCATGCGGCATTGTCGGATATGGTGCGGACGTATCCTGATCTCCTTATGGATCAGCCAAATGGGACCGGAATTTGGGTTAGTTTTAGGCCGAAGGGGGATGGAGGGGAAATTTGAATTGAATAGGCGTGCGCACAGGGAATATGACCGCAACCGGCTGCGGATTCAACCGGTCGATGCAACGGTTGAAGAAATCGTTCGGCGGGGGGTTTCATAGTTCAGGGTTTTCCGCTGAAGCCGCACCACGCCTTACTGTTTAGGCAACAAGTCCTGCAAGTCACGCAAGCTGGGAGCCGCGTTTGGTGCTTGCGAAGAGTACACCGGCGCGGCCGGCAGGCCGGGAGCGCCCGACCCAGGCTTGGGGACGGCGGCGGGGTCCAGCCGGCCATTCTGGCCAAGCGTGATCTGGCTGCAGCCGGGCAGAATGCCGTCTTTTTTCAGGCTGTTGGTGATATCTATGGCCAGCACCGCCCCCCGCTCTTCAATAGCGATCGCGGTACCGCCACGGCTGAAGGAGAAATTTCCCCGCCACACGGCCCGGCTCTGTTTGACGTCCCTGAGCGTGGCGCCATAGCTGGCAGAAAGGCGCGCGCCGCCTTGACCGCTGACGACGCCGCCGCCATGGCTGATCGTMAGGATGGTGTCGGCACCGAACGCATTGGCCCTGGCTAATGGTCCGTTCTGGTCCAGTTCCAGGCCAGAGACCTCTTCGAAGCTGGTATTTGTCCCGCACTGCCTGGCAATCTGCTGGAACTTGGAACGAAACGCACCGGAGAACTCCGGGCCCCAGCCCATGCCAGCGCTGGAAATCACATATAGACGGACCGGCCGCCCCTGGTAGTCCATCGCGCGATTGGTGACCGCGACGGTAGGAGCCGCGCAGGCGCTGACAACCAGCGTGGCGAAAAACAGGATAGAGACAAGCGAACCACGGGATGTGCCACGCATTGATCAGGATCCCTGCATCGAATAGGTGAAGAAATAGCTGCCGGAAACCGAGCGCATGGTATAGGTCTGCCCGTACCTGACGAGCTGATAGCAATGTTGCATTCCAATGAATCTGGGGTTGCCCATGTCGAAACAGACTTCGTTGCTCTCCGGCATAATGCGCCAGCGGCCATCGGAATAGCCCCGCGTCTGCATGTTGGTTACGCCGAAAGCCCCGTTCTGCTTGAATTCAAGCTCGAGCGGTGTGCCATTTGGCGAGATGGCGACGATGCGCGTCAGATTCGCAAAATGGCTGCTCAGATCATCCCCGGACAACCGCTGGCCCGGCTCGGCCGCGGGTCTTGCTGTGCCCCTGGGGCTGCTGGCCGCCACGATCGGCGCAGGAGGGGCAGCGCTCTCGGCGCGGAACTTCGCCAGGGCCACTTTAGCTCGCGCTGGCACCTCGGCGATCCACTCCGCCGGAATGGCGAAGTTAAGATTCTGCGCCTCGCGAATCGTGAGGTAAGGTATGCCGAGCAAGCGACCTTCGGTATCGAACAGCCCTCCACCGCTAGATCCGCCGGAAATCGGGGCACTGATCTGGATGCGCGACAGCTTGTCATCCCTGTCCCGATTCAGCGCTGCCACCAAGCCGTCGCTCAGTGTCAACTCCATCCCACTCGGCGCGCCGATGGCAAATACCCGCTGACCGACCTTCAGCGTCGAAGCCGGCGCAATCTTGACCGCCGGGGCAACCAGGCCCTTGGCTCGGAGGATGCACAGATCCCGCTCCACGTCGGCATGCACAAGACGTGCCTCGTGCAGCGTGTTCTCATGCTTGATGGAGATGGCCTTTCCCTGCGCCAGCACGTGGCAATTGGTGACCAGCTCTTCCTGCCCGATCACCACCGAGCTGCCCAACTTGATGCGCTGGCCTTGCGCGTTGTAGACGCTGACCAGCCAGATGCTGGGTGAGCGTTTTTCGTAGAGCTCGCCGGCGTCCATCGCCAGGCACGACGCGGCGGACAGGAACCCGCCCATTAGCAACGCAATATGCCAGTGCAGCTTCCTGATCTTGAAATGGATTCCCATACTTGCCGTATTTCTACGCGTCGCTGCGTTTGTTTACCCGCCCCGCCTATTCGGCTTCTGCCAGCCCAATTGGCGAGCGGCCTCGCTTCTTTTCAGGCAGCGCCAATAATAAGCTAAAGCATGACTCGCACGCCAGCCTCCCGCTGGTGGGATTATTGTCTCTAGCCAAATTCATTTAAACGCGCCTTGACATGTATTAACAAGTCATCAGCCGTGGGATTTTTCGTCAGGGTCGTTCTTGCGAATGCATCAAATTTTCGACTTGGTGTGTCAACCAAACTACGGCAATCCTCACTCCATGCACTCAGGGCCAATGCCAATGACGACACTGACTTCATCCTGAATATCCATGCAGCCTTCCCCGGAAATCGGCGATGAACCTTTTTACGAGCCGCAGCGCGGGTAGACACGGTGCAAAGTCACGCCACCGCCTGGCACGAATGCTTGCGCCGACGATAAACGTTGGGAGCAACGCGATGCCCAGGCCCGCCAGGGCGGCGTCGTGCATCATGTCGCCGTTATTGACGCGCAACGCAACGTGCGTGCGAACCGACAGCGCGCCATCCGGGCCCGCGAGGCGCCAGTCGGCCACGCCCCGGTTGACGTAGAAGATGCCACGGTGCTGCTGCAGGTCCTCGATGGCGCGAGGCGTGCCCTGCCGTGCCAGATAGGCCGGCGACGCAACCAGGACACGCCGGCTCGGGGCAAGCTGCCACGCCACCAGCCGCGAATCCTCCAGCGCGCCGTGCCTGACCACGGCATCGTAGCCCTCGGCGGCCGCGTCCACGCGGCGGTCATCCAGGTCCAGCGTCAGTTCCAGCTTCGGGTGCCTGGCAAGAAAGGGATAGAGCGCGGGGCCGAGATGCATGCGGCCAAACGTCACCGGCGCGGAGATCCGCAAGGGGCCGGCCAGGCTGCCGCGCCGCTCGGCCATGTCGGAGGTGGCCTCCTCGACCTCACGCATGATGCGTGCCGCCCGCGCCAGGAATGCCAGGCCGTCTTCGGTCAGGCTGAGCTTGCGGGTAGTCCGGTGCACCAGGGTGGTGCCCAGCTGCCGCTCGATATCGGCCAACCGCTCGCTGACAACGGATTTCGACAATTGCAGGCGGCGCGCCGCTTCGCTGATCGACCCGGACTCCGCGATGGCCACGAAGCTGGCGACGCCCTCAAGTTTCAACATTGTCCGGTTTTCCCGAAAAGCAGTTCCGTGATTCGCACTCTACCGCGAACAGCCACGGCGAACCATACTGGGTACCGAAAGCGAAAGGTGATCCGGCGTTGCCGCGACTCACTATGCTGATTATTCGAAACGCAAAACCCCTATGTATCAATGCGCCCCCATGCGACGTTGTCGCCAGGCGCAAACCAGGAGATCGAAATGGGACGCTTGTCCGGAAAAACCGCCATTGTCACCGGAGCCAGTTCCGGCATCGGCCGCGCCACGGCGCTGTTGTTCGCCGCCGAGGGCGCCAGGGTTGTGGTTGGCGCGCGCCGCGCGAGCGAACTGGACCAACTGGTCTCGGAAATCCACGCGGCCGGAGGCGAAGCGGCGGCGCTGGCCGGCGACGTACGCTCGGAGGACTATGCCCGGGCGCTGGTAGCGCTGGCCGTCGAGCGCTACGGGCGGCTGGATATCGCCTTCAACAATGCAGGCACTCTGGGCGAAGGCGGCCCCAGCACCGAAGTGTCCGAGACGGGCTGGAGCGACGCCATTGCCATCAACCTGACCGGCGCCTTCCTGGGTGCCAAGCACCAGATCGCGCAGATGCTCAGGAATGGTGGCGGCTCGGTAATCTTCACATCCACCTTCGTCGGCTACACCTTCGCCTTTCCGGGGGTGGCCGCCTACGCAGCCAGCAAGTCCGGCCTGATCGGGCTGACGCAGGCGCTGGCGGCCGAGTTCGGCCCGCAAGGGGTGCGCGTCAATGCGATCCTGCCGGGCGCGGTGGATACGGAAATGTACCGCACGATGAACGACACCGCGGAATCGCAGAGCTTCATCACCAACCTCCACGCGCTCAAGCGCGTGGCAAAGCCCGAGGAACTGGCACGGTCGGTGTTGTACCTGGCGTCGGATGACTCGGCCTTCGTGACCGGCACGGCTTCGCTGGTCGATGGGGGTGCGTCGATTACGCGGACTTGACGTTCCGGCCGGCCAGTATTGACGACCTTGTCCTAGTGGACTAATATGGGCTTAGTCCACTAGGAGCACTTATGCAGGTCGTTAATATCCACGATGCCAAGACGAACTTCTCCCGGCTAGTCGATGCCGCTGCCGGGGGCGAAGAGATTATTATCGCCAAGGCCGGGAAGCCCGCAGCCCGGCTGGTCCCGATGGAGCGCGTTAAACCAACGCGCCGCTTCGGTACGTTGAAAGGAAAGGTTCATATCGCGGACGACTTCGACGCGCCGCTGCCCGATGACGTGATCGCTGCATTCGAGGGGCGTTGATGCGCCTTCTGCTCGATACGCACATCTACCTGTGGGTCGTGACAGATGACCGCAGACTCCCGAAGACTGCTCGCGAGATGATTGCAAATGCCGAGCACGTCTTCGTAAGCAGTGCGAGCATCTGGGAGGCATCAATCAAAGTCGGTTTAGGCAAGCTGGACGCCGACGTGAATCAGTTGGTGTCAGCCATAGAAACAAGCGGTTTCTCGGAGCTGCCGGTGCGGGCTGTGCATGGCGCAGCGGTGCGCGATCTTCCCGATATTCACCGCGACCCGTTCGATCGGCTTTTGGTTGCCCAAGCAATGAGTGAGCCCCTCCGGCTGGTGACTTCTGACGGTCGCCTCGCCGGCTACACCGAACTTGTTGTGACCGTCTAGGAAAATACGCTAGCGGATTGCTACTACGGCTACCTCGACTGCTCCTCGCCAGCAGATCCGCAGCACGCTGGCATCACCCCTCGCCACCCTCCCCCTGCTCATCCAACGCGGCCAGTTCGCTCAGCACCAGCGTCTCGTGCGCGAGCACGGTCGCCAGCGAGAGCAAATGGCCCTGCGTTTCTTCAGTCAGGTTGCAAAGGGTGCCGCCGGCAGCGTTCTCGATGGCTACGGACAACAGCGCGTTGAGTTGCGCGGTCTTCTCGGCGGCGAGGCTTAGCGGGCTTTCGGATGGGGCATGCGCGGTCAGGAACGTGTCGCGACCTGCGCGTTGGGCGGTGATGTTGTAGCGCGGGTAGTCATACATCGTGCGCCCTCCGTTGGGACGCGCTCGGGCGCTGGCAGATGACGGGAGCGTTGGGACAGGCGAGTTGCCCGGAATGGGCGAGCGAAGACTGGGGCATGGGAGTGCCTCCTTCTTAAGCGATTTCAACCCCGTTCCCCGCTGTCAATCGGGGTGGGCGGGCGCAAGGCGAGGTTGACAGACCGGAAAGAAGGAACCGGCGAGCCCGAAGGCTCCCCCGCCCAGGCCCACCCATAGGGGCGTGCAAAGGCGCGACGGACATAAAAATGCCGCCTGGTGGCGGCTGTCCGCCTTCTTTTCGGGCTGTCAAACCCGGCCGCTGTGGTTGCAGCGACGTGCGAAGTATAGCGTGGGGTGGCGCAGCCCAAACTGGCCGCAACAAAAAGTCACACCCCTGCCTTGATCAACCGCCACATGCATCAGAACGATGCCGATGCCGTAAAGCCGTTCAACCGCAACCTACAGCAGCCGCTTGGCCAACTCCGCGCCATGGGCAAAGCCAGCCGTCTCGGCCGCCTCCGCCGTCGGGAACAGGTCCGTCACCTTCGATGACTCCAGCAAGGTCCCTGCAGCCCGGATATTCGTGCCGGGGCGGCAGACCCGGACCGTGTACTCCCAGACGTTGGGCGTTCTGGGCCGCACCTGCACCTGTACCTCATGTGTCTCAAAAACCCGCTTCTTCCATGCAATCTCTTTGATCATCGCTGTCTCCGATTCTTATTGGAGAATCGCAACGTCGCCAAGGGCACGCCATTCGTTGAATCGTGCCCGTCACAAGCGCCATGACGCCTGCGGGCTATCGTTGGAATCTATCCGCCATCGTATCAAAAGTTGGTATGTCTGCTCTATGATGCCAGGCAATGTCACCGCCCTGCCGCACGCCAGATCAGACCATGACACTCGCCACCCTGCTCCTGTTTCTCTTTGCTTCCGCCGTGACCATCGCCACGCCCGGCCCCACCGTCCTGCTCGCCCTGAATAACGGCTCGCGGCATGGCGTGCGCAAGGCAGCGTGGGGCATGGCGGGCGCGATCGCTGCAGATATCATCCTGATCGCCACCGTTGCGGCCGGGCTTGGCGCAGTAATCGCAGCATCCGAGATAGCCTTCGCGTTGATCAAATGGTTTGGCGCGGCCTACCTGGCCTATGTGGGATGGAAACTGCTGCGCTCCGGCAATGTACCGGCCACGGCACCGGCGGAATTCGCGGCGGCCGTGGATAGCGGCCGGGCACATGTGTTGTTTTCACGCAGCTTCCTGGTAGCCGTCACCAACCCGAAGGCGTTGCTGTTTATTTCGGCGTTCCTGCCGCAGTTCATCGACACCAGCGCGTCCTTGCTCCCACAGTACGCCGTTTTGACGATCGCGCAATGCTTGCTGAACCTGCTGGCCATGCTGGTGTACGCGGCCCTTGGCGCCAGGATCGTGCACGCCTTCCACGGCGACGGCATGCGCTGGCTGAATCGCGTATCCGGCGGCACGCTGATGGCGCTGGCGGGCGGACTGGCGCTGTTCCGCCGCGCACAGGACTGAGGCCCCGCCGGGCTCAGAAAATCGAATGCCCGCTTAGCGTAGTCAGCCACTCCAGCGCCTGCACACCCGCCAGCGAGTTGCCGCTGTGGTCCAGCCCCGGCGACCACACGCACACCGCCCAGCGCCCCGGCAGCACCGCCACGATGCCGCCGCCCACGCCGCTCTTGGCCGGCAAACCCACCCGGTAGACAAAATCGCCCGCGGCATCGTAGGTGCCGCAGGTGAGCATCAGGGCCGAAAGCCGCTTGGCAGGGCTGGCGCCGAGCACGCGCTCGCCGCTCCAGGGCACCACGCCGCCGTGCGCAAGGAACAGCGCCGCGCGCGCCAGGTCTTCGCAGGTCATGGCAATGGCGCACTGGCGGCAATAGGCGTCAATGACTTTGTCCACCGGCATATCCAGCCGGCCAAAATCCTTCATGAAGTAAGCCATGGCGCGATTGCGGTCCGCGTGCTCGCGCTCGGACTGCGCCACCTTCGGGTCGTAGTCGATGGCCGGGTTATTGCTGAGCCGGCGGATGAACTGCACCAGCGCGGTCTCCGCCTGGACGAAGCGGCTGCACAGTACGTCCGTCACCACCAGCGCGCCGGCGTTGATAAAGGGGTTGCGCGGCTTGCCTTGCTCGTACTCCAGCTGCACCAGCGAGTTAAAGGCATTGCCCGAAGGCTCTCGCCCTACCCGCTGCCACAGGTCCTCCCCCAGCAACTGGAAAGCCAGCGTGCAGGCGAACAGCTTGGAAATGCTCTGGATCGAAAACGGCACCGCGGCGTCGCCCACGCAATGGCTGCGGCCATCGGCAAACACCAGCGCCATGCCGAAACGCGTGGCGGGCACCTTGCTCAGTTCGGGGATGTAGTCCGCCACCCGCCCTTGGCCCAGCAGGGGCGCGATGTCGCGGTGGATGCGTTGGAGGATGTGTGCGTAGTCCATGCCGGGGTCGCCGAGCCGCTCTGTTCCGGGCCGCCGCGGGCCGGACAACATCCGGGCCGCCAGCGGGTTCCGCGTATCGTACAACGAGACATGGCCTTGCAGCGGCCTTACGCCGCCACCCGCCGGCCCCGGTCCAGCGAGGCCGACACGCCAACCGCCAGCAATGCCAGCGCGGCCACCGCCGCACCCAGCCAGGGCAGTTGTGTCAGCGGCAGGCCCGCGCTGATCATCAACCCGCCCAGCCACGCGCCGGTGGCGTTGCCCAGGTTGAAGGCGCCCTGGTTCAGCGTGGAAGCCAGGTTGGGCGCGCCCTTGGCCTTGTCGAGCACGCGCACCTGCGTGGCGGGCACCACCGCAAAGCTCACCATGCCCCAGACAAACAGCGTGAACAGCGTCGGCACCGGAAAATGGCTGGTCCACGAGAACACCAGTTGCACCACCGCCACCGCTGCCAGCAGGCTGGCAAGCGCCGGCATCAGCTTCCAGTCGGCCAGCTTGCCGCCGGCCAGGCCGCCCACGGTGATGCCTGCGCCGAACAGCAGCAGCACCATGCTCTCCTGCTGCGCGGTGAAGCCGGTCACGTCGCGCAGGATGTAGGCGATATACGTAAACACCGTGAACATGCTGACCGAAGCCAGCGTGCTGATCAGCAACGCAAGCTGGACCTGGGCCGCGCCGATCGAGCGGAATTCGCGCAGGATGCTGCCGGCCTGCATCGGAATGGCCTTTGGCAGCCATGCCACCAGCGCCGTGGCGGCGGCCACGCCGATCACGGTGACAGCCCAGAACGTGGAGCGCCAGCCCATCAGGTGGCCGAAGGCGGTGCCAAACGGCACGCCCAGCACATTGGCCACCGTCAGGCCGGTGAACATCAGCGCGACAGCCTGCGCGCGCTTCTCGCGCGGGACCAGCTCGGCGGCCACCACCGCACCAATGCCGAAAAAGGCGGCATGGCAGAACGCCGTGACCACGCGCGCGGCCATCAGCAGTGCATAGTTGGGCGCCAGCGCGCACAACGCATTGCCGAGGATGAACAAGCCCATCAACCCGACCAGCGCGGTCTTGCGCGGCCACCTGGCGGTGAGGATGGCGAGGATAGGCGCGCCCACGGCCACGCCGATGGCATAGCCGGAAACCAGCATGCCGGCAGCCGGCGCGGAGACGCCTAGATCGGCGGCGACATCGGGCAACAGCCCCATGATGACGAATTCGGTGGTGCCAATGCCAAAGGCCGCGGCAGCCAGCGCGAGTAGCGGTAATCGCATGATGTTGTTATTGAAGGACGAGAGAGATCGGCGAAGCTTGCGCGCCCGGCGGAGATGGACGTTGCGCACGCCGCGGCGAAAAGGACAGCACGCCGCGTGCATGTGAAAAGCGCTTTGCGGCGCGCCGGCACGATTGCGCAAGTCCGGCATTCTGCGCCAATTTCGCGCGGGACGTTGGCCGCCCCGCTAAAAACCTTGTGCCCGAAGCGGTCACAAGGCGACTGGCTACGCAGTACTACTCAGCGGTTTCGCCCGTGCATTTCCGTCGACCGCGCAGTACTACGCAAAGCCGCCTCAAAAGAACACGCTGCGGATCAGCGGTGCCGCCAACACGCTGACCAGCCCGGCGATCATCATCACCAGCGATGCCACCACGCCTTGCACTTCGCCAAGCTGGCGCGCCTTGGCCGTACCGGCGCCGTGCGCGGCGGCGCCAAAGATGGCGCCCTGCGCCAGCCGGCTGCGTACCGAAGGCAGGCAGGCCAGCACGGCCTCGCCGATGGCCATGCCCGTCAGCCCGGTGATCACGACAAAGATCGCGGCTAGATCAGGCGGCCCGCCCAGCGCGCGCACCGCATCCACGGCGAACGGCGTCGTCACCGAACGCACCGCCAGGCCCTTCTGCAGCATCACCGACAAGCCGAAACCGCGCGCCAGCCAGACCGAACTGACCACCGAGGTCAGCACCGCAGCCAGCACGCCGAGCGAAATCGACAGCCAGTGCTGGCGCACCAGCTTGCGGTGATCGTAGATCGGCAACGCGAAAGCGATGGTGGCCGGGCCGAGCAGCCACATCAGCCAGCGCGTGTCCGCGATGTAGTCGCGATAGGGAATATGGGCAGCCAGCACCAGCGCGATCAGCACCACGGGTGTAGCCAGCAGCGGCATCAGCCACAGGCGGGCGCGGCGCGCATAGAGGCGCTTGTTGAAGTAATAGAAGGCAACGGTAGCCACCAGGCTCAGCGCCGCCAGCGCGGTGTCATGCATGACGCTGCTGCCCGTTGCGGGTGGCGTTGCTCGCGCGGCGCGCCAGCCTTAGCTCCAGCCGGTACACCTGCTCCACCACCAGTGCCGTCACCACCATCACCGCCAGCGTGCTCAGGGCGATCACCGCGCAGATGCGCCAACCCTGGTGCCTGACCAGCTCCCGATACTGCACCACCGCCAGCACCGCCGGGATAAAGAACAGCAGCATCTCGCCCAGCAGCCAGTCCGCGCCGCGCCGCACCCAGCCGCCGCGCACCGCGCCACTGAACAGCAGCGCCGCCAGCGCCAGCAGCCCGAGCAGACCGGCCGGTAACGGCAGCCCGAGGCGCACGCGCAGCCAGTCGGCCAGCAACCACAGCGCCGACAGCGCCGCCACCTGGGTGAGCCCGATCGCGCCCGCACGCAGGCGGCCGAAGGCCGGCATCGGCGGCGGTACGGATGAGGCGGCGGCCGGGGTGGAGGGGACAGCGCTTTGCATGGTTCGAGTCAGTCTATTGCGCCAGGGACGAAGTGGCAGTGACGCTAGTGTACGGAGAGCCATTCGATATATAAAATGAATATAAATTATTGAATTGATGCCAGATCGGAATGGCAAATCCGGCATCGCACATTCCATCGGAGGCACCATGGATATCCGGGCCCTGCGTTACTTCGTGGAAGTCGTCCGCCAGAACGGCTTCACCCGCGCCGCCGAAACCCTGCACGTTACCCAGCCCACCATCAGCAAGATGGTCAAGAGCCTGGAAGACGAACTGGGCGGCCCGCTGCTGCTGCGCGAAGGCCGCACGGTGCGGTTGACCGACGCCGGCGAGGTTGTGTTCGCGCGCAGCCAGGCGGTGCTGGCCGAAGTGGCGCGGCTGCGCCAGGAGGTGGCCGAGGTGGACGGCATGGCGCGCGGCGAACTGAAGGTAGGCATTCCCCCCATGGCCGGGCGTTACCTTGCCCCGGTAATCGGTGCCTATCGCCGCCAGTACCCCGGCGTGAAGCTGCGGCTGGGCGAGCAAGGCGGGCGCGCACTGGAAGAAGGCGTGGCCGCGGGCGAACTGGACCTGGGGGTGACGGTGCTGCCCGCCGCCGTGGCGGGCCTGGCCAGCCTGACCGTGACACGCCAGGCGCTGGTCGCGGTGTTTCCCGGCGAGCGCGCGCCGCGCAAGGGCGGCCCGGTCCGGCTGGCGGATCTGGCTGGTCTGCCCTTTGTGATGTATGAAGATGACTTTGTGCTCTACCGGGTCATCCTGAACGCATGCGAGGCTGCTGGTTTTACGCCGCAGATTGCGGGGCAGAGCCGGCATTGGGACTTTATCGGGGAACTGGTGGCGGCCGATGTGGGCGTGGCAATCTTGCCGGCGCCGATAGCAGGCCAGCTGGATCCGGCACGCGTGGCGATCCGGCCGTTGGTTGCGCCGCAGTTGACGTGGGAGTTGGGGCTGGTCTGGCGGGAAGGCTATTTGTCGCGCGCCGCGCGGGCCTGGCTGGCTTGTTGCGAGCAGGCCTTCGGCACTGCCCGCAGATCCGTCTGACCTGATGCGCGGCCAATTTGCGTCCGGCCAGCTTGCGCGGCGCAAGCGAAGGAGGCGATGCCCTGGTCGCGGTCACATCGACCAATGGTGGTCGACCCAGATTGGACAACCGGGCTACGCAACAGCATTTTGTTCGTCCTGCCGACTGGTACTCCGTGGGACGTGCCGATGCCTGAACCTAGAGGAAGGATGGCAACTGCGCCTGGCAAAAGTCCAGATAGGACCTGACGATTGCGGACGGATGACGATGCGAGGGATATAGCAAATTGAGTTCCTGCACAGGCAAGGGGTGTTCTGGCAGCAGGGTCACAAGGTTCTTCTCCCGAATGGCGCTGGCAGCCATGAACGGGGGCAGTTCTGTGACGACCTCACCGGCAAGCGCCCGGCTGCGCAGGTGCGCATAGTCATTTGCGGACAGTACCGCCGCGGGGCTATGTTCGGACGAACCCAGGCGCCAGACAGTTGGAGCATTCGAGCCCTGGTTCCATACCGCGCAGGGAAAGCGATGCAAAGCCTCGGGCGTCTCCGGCATGCCAAGACGCTCGACGAGGGCCGGACTTGCGACCAGGACATGACGATAGGACAGGACGCGCCGCGCGACCATGGTCTCGTGTGCAATTGTCCCAACGCGCAGCGCAACGTCGATGCCATCCTCGACGAGATCGACGCGCCGGTCGGTCGTGAAAATATGCAGGCGGATATCGGGACACTGGCGTTGAAATGCCGCAAGCAGGTCCCACCAGGGTTCGAATGACGGCGGTAGCGATAACCTCAGCCGTCCCTTGAGGCGTGTCTGGTCGCTCATGACGGCCTGCTCCGCCTCCAGCAGGGCCTCGATGCCACGACTGGCGTGCTCATAGAGGCGCGCCCCGGCGTCCGTGAGCCTGGTTCCACGCACTGAACGCTCCAACAACTGCACGTTCAATTGCCGCTCCAGTTCCCGAAGCCGGCGGCTTAGTGTTGGCAGCGGTACGCCCATGCGACTTGCAGCGGCGGAGAGACTCCCCGCCTGCACCACTTCCACAAACATCTCCACGGCATTGAGGTCCATTCTTTACCTCTCAAAAATGAGAGGAATGTTACCAAAATCAACGGTTTTCTTCCGACATTGAATAGGCGAAAGTTGCTTCCAGGCGCTGGCCCCTGGCCAGCATCTTCAACTGAATCAGGAGTTACGCACATGTCAAAGATCCGGCATTCCCGTCTTGCCAGCCCTTCACCCCGCCACTGAAGAGAGACCAGCCATGAAAGCCTATGTCATCGAACAAGCAGGCGGCCCCGAAGTCCTGCAAATGCGTGAGATTGCATCCCCGGAGCCAGCGGCGGACGAAGTTTTGATCCGCGTGCGCGCATTTGGTTTGAATCGCGCCGAAGCCTATCTGCGGGCCGGGAAAATGGGGCCGATCACCGCGCCACGCGTGCCAGGCATCGAAGCCGTCGGCGAGATCGTCGACGATCCCGCGGGCGTGTTTCGCACCGGTCAGCGCGTCGCCACGGCCATGGGCGGCATGCAATTCACGCGAGGTGGCAGCTACGCCGAACAGATAGCCGTGTTGCGCAGCAATGTCATTGCCCTGGACAACATCTCCCTGACATGGGAGGAGCTTGCAGCCCTACCCGAAGCCTATCTGACCGCATGGGGTGCGCTGGAGAAGAGCCTTGCTGTCGAACGTGGTCAAACGTTGCTGATACGCGGCGCCACGTCGTCCGTCGGCCTTGCAGCGCTCACCTACGCCAAGGCGCTCGGCCTGAATGTCATTGCCACCACCCGCTCGCAGACGAATGCAGGGCGCCTGCGGGAAGCCGGCGCTGACAAGGTGGTCGTCGACACCGGCGAAATCGCAGCCGATGTCCGCCAGATCGCACCGGAAGGCGTGGATGCGGCGCTGGAAGTCGTCGGCGCCACGACGCTGCGCGATACGGTCAAGACCCTGCGGCCGTTCGGGGCGGTCAGTGTTATCGGCTTGTTAGGGGGGCCGCCTGCCCTGGAGTCGTTTCACCTGATGCAAGACCTTCCCGCCGCGGTGCGCCTCAACTTTTTCCCGAGCGGCCTGCTGGGCACTGCCGCTTTGCCGCTGTCGGAATCGCCGCTGCCATGGATTGCGCAGGATCTCGCCAAAGGTCTCATTCCATCGACGCATGCCAGGACGTTCGATTTCGATGAAGTCCGCCAGGCCCACAGCCTGATGGAGAGCAACCGGGCCCTCGGCAAGCTCGTCGTGCGACTTTAGTCGCGACCGATTCCGAGGACAGCATCATGCGTAACATACTTCGTGTCCCGTTGGCTGCGGTTGCAGCGTCCATGCTGTTGCAGCCTGCTGCCCAGGGAGCCACGCCGGCATCGGAAGCCGCAGTGAGTACGGCCATATCCGGACAGCTCGCTCGTTACGAGCAGGCGCTGAACAGTGCCGACATCGAGCGGATCATGTCGCTCTATGCCCGCGACCCGGTATTCATGCCGCAAAACGGTTCGCCGGCCGTGGGCCGCGAGGCGGTCCGACGCGCTTATGGGCATGTCTTCGACTCGATCAAGCTCAATGTGCGCTTCGAGATCGATGAGATCCGCCTGCTATCGGATGAGTGGGCCTATGCTCGTACCCGCTCACGCGGCACGGTGACGCGGCTGGGCAATGCAGTCCCGCCTGGGCCCGAAGCCAACCAGGAATTGTTCCTGCTGCGTCGCGAAGCCGATGGTCAGTGGCGATTCGCCCGCTACATCTTCTCGACCACCAACCCGCCGGCCCGACCGGACTGAGCGACCATGGCCACCTGCGCCCGACCCGGCGGATGGTGGCGTTGCGACGGCCCCGTCCTAACGAAAGAGATCCTGCCCTGCGGGCAGGCTGCAGGCAGGACTTCCACCCTGCCTGCAAACCCGCCGAACGCCCTGCGGGACGGGATCAGTTGCGCCCGATCTCCTGAAGGATGCGCGTCAGCAGGTACAACCGCGGCACGATCGAATCGATCTCGATGTATTCGTCGCGCGCGTGGTAGCCGAAGCCCGCGAGGCCAAAGCTCTCCACCACCACGGCCTTGCCGGAACGCCCGGCGAAGCCCGCGTCGGTGCCGCCGCCGGTGCCTTCGGCCAGCGCCAGCTGGCGGCCGTCGAGTTCGGCGTAGATGGCTTGCGCGCGCTGCGCCAGTTCGCGGCCGCGTGCGTTGGCGACAAACGGCGGGCGGCCGGCTTCCATGGTCACCGTGGTCTGCGTGTCGGGGACGAGCTTGCCCTCCTCGACCTTCTTCTGCAGCGCGGCTTGCAGCTTCTCCGGGCCGTCCTTGACCGTCATGCGCACGTCGCCGATGGCGGTGGCACGCTCGGGGATCTGGTTGCGTACCTCGCCGGACTGGGCGGTGGTCCAGTTGAGCTGGGTGCCCGGCACCGATTTGGCCACGTCCCGCGTCTGCTGCAACTGGCCACCGCCTTGGCGGCGGTCGGCTCGAACGACAGCACTACGTCATGCTGGTCGGCCAGGCTGGCGATGGTCTCGCCGGAACCGACCGAGCCCACTTCCTCGTCCGGGTTGAACAGGACGGTCAGTTGCGCGTAGTCCTGCCAGCCGGCCGCCTTGAGGATGGCCAGCGAATGCAGGATCACCGCGATGCCGCCCTTGTCGTCGGCGATGCCGGGGCCGTAAAGGCGGTTGCCTTCCTGCCTGATCGGCTGCGTCGCCAGCGTATTGGCCGGATAAACCGTGTCCATGTGGGCGATCAGCATGATGCGGCGCTTGCCCGTGCCGGTGAGCGTGCCCTTGACCATGGTGCCGGGGCCTTTTGTCACGGCGATGCGTTCGGTGCCGGCGCCGAGCGCCTTCAGGCGGCCTTCGGTATAGCTGGCCATCTGCGCCAGTCCCGCCGCGTTGGCGCTGCCGGACTCGATCGACACCATCTCCTTGAGCGACTGGATCACCGACGGCTCCGCGGTGCRCGCCGCGTCCAGCAACCGGGCATCCGCGGCGCAGGCGCTGCCGGTGGCGAGGGCAAGGACGGCCATGGCGGCATGCGTAAGCCGGCGCAAGGATGAATGCATGAAATCTCCCGTTGAGGATGTTTGTACTTGTGGATTCGTTCTTGCCAGTTTGCGCTGGCGGCGGCAACGCAAACGCGCCGCCGCCAATCATCGGCAGGTACGCGTCGGGCGCGCGTCAGTTGCGCCCGATCTCCTGCAGGATGCGCGACATCAGGTAGAGCCGCGGCACGATCGAATCGATTTCGATGTACTCGTCGCGCGCGTGGTAGCCGAAGCCCGCCAGGCCGAAGCTCTCCAGCACCGTGGGCTTGCCCGAGCGCGCGGCGTAGCCCGCGTCGGTGCCGCCGCCGGTCTGCGGCACCAGCGTCAGGTCACGGTCGATCTCCTTGTAGATGGCCTGCGCCCGCGCTGCCAGCGCGCGGCTGCGCTGGTCGGCCACGTACGGCGGATGGCCGGGCGTGAGGTTGAGCGTGGTTTCGGTGTCGGGAACCAGCTTGCTGGAGCCAAGCTTGGCCTGGAGCGCCGTCTGCAGTTTCTCCAGCGCGCCGGGCTGGGTCAGTCGGACATCGCCCACGGCTTCGGCCTTCTCGGTGATCTGGTTCAGCGGGCCGTTGGCGCTCGCGCGGGTCCAGACCAGCGCCGCGCCCGGCACGTCCTTGGCCACGTCGCGCGTCTGGAGCATCTGGTATGACAGTTCGTAAAGCGCATTGCGGCCCAGCTCCGGCGCGGCGCCGGCATGTGCCGCACGGCCTTTGACATCGAGCGTGGCGGTGGCGACGCCGGCGGAAGCCAGCAGCAGGGGTTGGCCTTTCATCACCACAGAGCCGGCCGAGGGCTCGCAGGAGAGCACCACGTCATACTGTTCGGCCAGCCTGGCGATGGTGTCGCCGGAACCGGGCGAGCCCACTTCCTCATCCGGGTTCAACAGCACCGTCAGCTCGGCGTAGTCCTTCCAGCCGGCCGCCTTGAGAATCGCCAGCGAATGCAGGATCACGGCGATGCCGCCCTTGTCATCGGCGATGCCGGGACCGTACAGGCGGTTGCCATCCAGCCTGATGGGCTGCGTCGCCAGCGTGTTCGGCCCGTAAACCGTATCCATGTGGGCGATCAGCATGATGCGGCGCTTGCCCGTGCCGGTGAACGTGCCCTTGACCATGGTGCCCGGGCCTTTGGTGACGGGGATGCGCTCGGTGCTGGCGCCCAGCGCCTTGAGCCGGCCTTCGGTGAAGCTGGCCATCTGCGCCAGGCCCGCCGCGTTGGCGCTGCCGGACTCGATCGACACCATGTCCTTGAGCGACTGGATCAGCGCGGGCTCGGCCGCGCGGGCCGCGTCCAGCAGTTGCGCATCGGCGGCGCGGGCGCTGCCGGCGGCACCGAGGGCCAGCGTGAGCGCGGCGACAGCGGTCTGGGTAAGTCGGCGCAGGGATGGCTGCATGAAGTCTCCTGTTGCTTGCATCGTTATTGTGGTCAGGCGGTTGCCCGCCGAGCGACGATGCTAGCCCTTGCGCGCGCGGCAAGGTAGGATCAATCCCGCCAATTGGAATGCCGATCCCGCCATGCCCGACGCTGACTCCTCCGCCCTCCCGGCGCCGCCCGCCGGATCCGACAACCCCGACAATCCCGCCACCAGCGGCGCGAGCCGCCCCGTGCCGCTGCACGTGCGCCTGCTATGGCTGCCGGAGGCCATGCCGGGGATGCTGTTCGGGGCGCTGGACGTGCTGCGCGCGGCGGCCGGGGTGGCCAGGCTGCAACGCCCGGATGCGGACCGCGACCTGAGCTGGAGCGTGATCGGCCCGTCGGGCCGCGCGCTCGCCCTGCCTGCCCTGGGCCTGGAGCCCGCGCGGCGGCGCCGGCGCGCCGCGGCCGATGGCAATGCGCTGGTCGTCATACCGGGCCTGCTGGCGCGCAATGCCCCGCATCTGGGCGAAATCGTCAGCGGCGCGACCCAGGCGCTGCGCTTGCTGGAGCGCCACGCGCAGGCGGGCGGCTGGCTTGCCGCCGGGGCAAGCGGTATCGCCTTCGCCGCCGAACTTGGCCTGCTCGATGGCGCGCGCATGGGCGCGCCCTGGACCTTCCAGAGCTGGATGGCCAAGCGCTATCCCCGCTGCGATTTCTCCGCCAGTGAACCGATGAGCGTGCATCAGCGCGTGTTCGGCTGCGTCGCGCCGGCGCTGCAAACGGAGTTCATGTTGCGCGTGCTGGGCCACCTGCATGACCCGGACCTCGCGCAGACTTGTTCGCGCATGCTGCTGTACCAGGCCGAGCGCCAGCAGCTCACGCCGGAACTGGTGTCGCAACGCTGGCTCAGCAAGACAGCCGACAGCCCGGTCTATCGCGCCATGCGCTGGCTGCAGGCCAACGTCGATGCGCCGTACCGGCTGGCCCTGGTGGCGCAGGCGGCCGCCACCAGCGAGCGCACCTTGCTGCGGCATTTCCGGCAAGTCAGCGGCATGACGCCGCTGGAGTATCTGCACGGGCTGCGCGTGGAGCGCGCCAAGACCTTGCTGGAGGTGACGCTGCACGGCTCGCAAGCCGTGGCGGAAGCCTGCGGCTACAGCGATGCGGCGGCGTTCCGCCGGCTGTTCCAGCGGGCTACGGGGATGTCGCTGTCGAGCTATCGGGCGCGCTTCGCGCTGCGCTCGCAGCGGCGCTACTGGCGCGTGGAGGACATGCCGCGCACGGCCGGCAGCGCATGAGCGCATCGGGCGCACCAGAGCGGGGGCCGCCAGCCTTGCGCGGCCCCACCGTCCGGGCTTCAGGTTGCAAACGTCTGTTCAACTACTCAGCACGATGCGATTGACGACATCCTCCACGCCATGCACGTACCAGGCATCCCGCTCGGCCTGGCGTTTCGCGGCTTCGGTGGTGGCGTAGCCTTCAAGCGTGACCACCCGGTTCTCCGTACGTACCTGGATGCGGTCGGCATCGACGAACTGGTCTGTCTCCAGGACCAGCTTGAGCGCTTCCGTGACTTCGTCGTCGCGGTCGGCTTCCGCCGGGGCCACCACCAGTTCGTTGACCACGCAGCGGCAGCCACGCGACCACCAGGCCAGCACGCCGGCCAGCCGCATGTGCGACAGGCTGATCACGTGCCCCCGCAGCGTCACGACGCCGTCGACGACTTCGATCTCGATCTCGCCGCTGGACTCGCCAACGGCCTCGCGCACCGGTTCGATGCGCCCCTTGGTGTGCGCGCAGATCCGGCAATTGCGGAAATCGATCGCCTGCAGCAGGCGCACGCAGATCGCATTGCGCAGTTCGCCGTCGCCAACCGCCGCACCGCCGTCGGTCACGCGCAGGTGGTCGATTACCGCCGACACACCGTCGACACGGCGCACCGAGGCGGCAACGCGGCTCTTGTCGACAATATCGGGCACTTCGCCTTCGAGAATCAGCGCGCCGTCGCTCAGGCGCAGGTGGATGGTGGGATGGATGGCATGGCTGTGAAAGGGCACGTGGGCGATGGCCGCCCGAGCCTGGGTCAGGACTGCTTCACTGCTATACATGATGTCTGCCTTATCTTTGAAGGTCTGGATATAGGAGACGGCGTTCCGTCCGGCGAACGCCCTCGCGGCGCCACGCCGATACTACGGCGCGAAGCGGCGAATCTTCATTATAGGTAGCCAGGCTGGCTACGCCCGACCTGTTGCCAGGGCGGAGTGACGGACGCAAGCCAGCCCGCGCGAACCGCCGCTCAGGTCTCTACCGTGGCGTCCATGGTGATCTCGGCCTTGAGCAGCTTCGAGACCGGGCAGCCCGCCTTGGCCGTTTGCAGTGCCTTCTCGACCGCGGCCTTGTCGGCACCGGGGACGCGCACCTTCACGTCCAGGTGCACGGCCGTGATGGTGAAGCCAGAATCATCCTTGTCCAGGGTGACGGTGGCCTTGGTCGCGATGCTCTCGGCGACCATCTTGGCTTCGCCCAGGAACAGCGACAGCGCCATGGAGAAACAGCCGGCATGGGCCGCCCCGATGAGTTCCTCGGGATTGGTGCCCGGCCCTCCCTCGAAGCGGGCCTTGAAGCCGTATGGCGCGTCCTTGAGCACTCCGCTCTCCGCCGAGATGCTGCCCAGGCCGTCCTTGATGCCGCCCTGCCATTTAGCCGATCCGTACTTTTGCATGAGTGTTCTCCATGGTCGAAAAGCAATGTGGCGCAACCTTCGCCGCGCCGGGGGTGAGGCGGCAAGTGCCCGTCCGCATACTTCGGTGCAGCGTTGGTGCCGCAGGCATGGTCACCTGAGCTCACTGCCGCCGGCCGGGAATAATCTTCCACCAGAAGGCAAACTTCCTGAATCAACAGCTAATTCCATCAAATGAATGGACAATTTCTCTCAATTTATCGCAATAATCGGGAACCGAACCCTCCTTCCGCTGCCTTACTTCCGCCGCGCAACATCGGCGGATTGCTACCGGGCCAAGCTGAATCACAATAGGACGCAATCCGGAAAACGGCCAGCAGCCTCGCTGCGAGCCGCCTGGCGGTCCGCAGCGAACGCGCAGCACCCATCACAATTGACCACCATCCAATCACAACAAAGGGAGAACGGATGTCATTGACTTCCAATAAATTGCCTGCCTGGACCTTGTGGCTGCCACTGGCAGCCTGGGCCATCCTCGGGGCGGGCATGGCGGCGCCTGGCCAGGCGCTGCTGCTGGTGCTGGCCGGCCTGGCCCTCGCGGGCTCGGTATT
>NZ_JBFTLX010000214.1:0-17348 GCF_056396665.1 Cupriavidus sp. 05T313
GCTGGGCGGCCACGGCCGCCAGGCAATACGACAAAACCCCGGCTTGCCGGGGTTTTGTCCGGCTGGAGGGGTGGCTGCCGATGCCTTCGACGGGCGTCGTCGCCGCCTCATCCGCCGCGCCAGGTGACTGGTGCCCGGCTTGGCCCGTGTCCCGAGGCGAGACGGGAACGTAATTCAACGGGTGGCCCAGGCCGCCCGGCAACTGTGTGAAGTGAAGAGATTTACCATGTCCAATCACTGGCTCCTGCCTGAAAACATCGCCGACGTGCTGCCGTCGGAGGCCCGCAAGATCGAGGAACTGCGCCGCCGCATGCTGGACCTGTTCCGCACCTACGGCTACGAACTGGTCATGCCGCCGATGCTGGAATACCTGGAATCGCTGCTCACCGGGACCGGGCACGACCTGGACCTGCGCACTCTCAAGCTGGTCGACCAGCTCTCCGGCCGCACCATGGGGCTGCGCGCCGACATCACGCCCCAGGTGGCCCGCATCGATGCCCACTTGCTGAACCGCTCCGGCGTGACCCGGCTTTGCTACGCCGGCAATGTGCTGCACGCCCGCCCGGCAGGTTTTCGTGCAACCCGCGAGCCGATCCAGGTCGGTGCGGAAATCTACGGCCATGCCGGCCTGGAAGCCGACGTAGAGATCCAGGCCCTGATGCTGGCTGCGCTGCAGGTGGCGGGACTGACGGAAATCCGCCTGGACCTGTGCCACGCGGGCATCCTGGAAGCGCTGCTGGACGGCCTGCCGTCGAGCCGGAAGATCGAGGACGCGCTGTTCGCAGCGCTGGAAACCAAGGACGTATCGGCGCTGCGCGAACTGACCGAAGGCATGYCGCAGGCCGAGCGCGACGCGCTGCTGGCCTTGCCGACGCTGTACGGTGGCGTGGAGGTGATCGAGCGCGCCCGTGCCACGTTGCCGGCAAGCCCGGCAATCGGCCGCGCGCTGGACGAACTGGCAGCCCTGGCCGCGGAAGTCCGCGGCGCGAGTGTCAATATCGATCTTTCCGACTTGCGCGGATATCACTACCACAGCGGTGTGATGTTTACGGCCTATGTGGCCGGCCTGCCCAATTACGTGGCGCGCGGGGGCCGCTATGACAAGGTGGGTGAAGCCTTCGGTCGCGCGCGGCCGGCGACCGGTTTTTCGCTCGATTTGCGCGAGGTTGCCTCGCTGTCGCCGCTGGAAGTGCGTGCTTTTGCCATCTTTGCGCCGTGGGATGCGGATCCCGCCCTGCGCACGGCGATCACGGCGCTGCGCGAGGCCGGCGAGATCGTGATCCAGTCCCTGCCGGGCCACACGCACCAGCTCGACGAGTTCAACTGCGACCGCCAACTGGTGCGCCAGGATGGCGCATGGACGGTGATTCCGCGCAGCGCCGGGACCTGAGCGCAAGCGCCAGGGCACGGAATTCCCCCGCGTTGCAGGCCGATCTCCCCAAAATCGGGGAGTTGACCTGCAACGAGAGTAAAATACGTTTTTAACCCACTGACCAAAATCAACATGTCCGCTTCTGCAGTAAGCCAGGGACGCAATGTCGTCGTGATCGGCACCCAATGGRGTGACGAAGGCAAAGGGAAAATCGTCGATTGGCTTACCGATCATGCAAAGGGCGTGGTGCGGTTCCAGGGCGGCCACAACGCTGGCCATACGCTCATCATCGGCGGCAAGAAGACCATCCTGCGCCTGATCCCTTCGGGCATCATGCGCGCCGGCACGATTTGCTACATCGGCAACGGTGTCGTGCTGTCGCCCGAGGCGCTCTTTCGTGAAATCGAGGAACTGGAAAGCGCCGGCCTGCAGGTGCAGAACCGCCTGCGCATTTCCGAAGCGACCACGCTGATCCTGCCGTATCACGTCGCCATCGACAAAGCCCGCGAGGCGCGCCGTGGCGCCGACAAGATCGGCACCACCGGCCGTGGTATCGGTCCGGCCTATGAGGACAAGGTTGCCCGCCGCGCGCTGCGCGTGCAGGACCTGTTCGATCCGAAGGCGTTCGCCGAGAAGCTGCGCGAGAACCTCGACCTGCATAACTTCATGCTGACCCAGTACCTGGGCGCCGAAGCAGTCGACTTCCAGACGACGCTGGACGAGATGCTGGCCTTCGCGCCGCGCCTGGCGCCGATGGTGGCCGACGTGTCAGCCGAGCTGTATGCGGTCAACGCTGCCGGCGACAACCTGATGTTCGAAGGCGCGCAGGGCACGCTGCTCGACGTCGACCACGGCACCTATCCGTTCGTCACCTCCAGCAATTGCGTGGCCGGTGCGGCCGCCGCTGGCGCCGGCGTTGGCCCGGGCCGCCTGAACTACATCCTGGGCATTACCAAGGCTTACTGCACCCGCGTGGGTTCGGGCCCGTTCCCCAGCGAGCTGTACGACAATGACAACCCCAAGCGTCAGGATCCGATCGGCGTGCGCCTGGCCAACGTCGGCAAGGAATTCGGCTCGGTCACCGGCCGTCCGCGCCGTACCGGCTGGCTCGATGCCGCCGCGCTCAAGCGTTCGGTGCAGATCAACGGGGTGTCGGGCCTGTGCATGACCAAGCTCGACGTGCTTGATGGCCTCGAAACCCTCAAGCTGTGCGTGGGTTACGAACTGGACGGCAAGACTATCGATATCCTGCCGCGTGGTTCGGATGCCGTGGCGCGCTGCGTACCGGTGTACGAGGAATTCCCCGGCTGGAACGAGTCCACCTTCGGCGTGAAGGCCTGGGATGCGCTGCCGGAACAGGCCCGCACCTACCTCAAGCGCATCGAGGAAGTAGTCGGTATCCCGATCGACATGATCTCGACCGGCCCGGACCGCGACGAAACCATCCTGCTGCGCCACCCGTACGTGGCCTGACGTTGTCTGTGCCCGAAAGGGCGCCGCGCGGCTGACGGGCCGCCGGTACAGGACGGCAAATGCACAAGAGCAAATCGGCCCGCGCAAGCGGGCCGAAACTTTATCGGTCGACAGACCTCAAGCCGAAGAGCCAAGAATAAATCATGACCCTGCCATCGAATGACGAAGAGAACCTGTGGGTCTCCTGGGACGAATACCACAGCCTGATCGCACGGCTGGCGCTGAACGTCCACGAGTCGGGCTGGAAGTTCGACAAGATTCTGTGCCTGGCGCGCGGCGGCCTGCGCGTGGGCGACCAGATGTCACGCATTTTCGACGTGCCTCTGGCCATTCTGGCCACCAGCAGCTATCGCGAAGCGGCTGGCACGCAGCAGGGCGATCTCGACATCGCGCAGTACATCACCATGACCCGGGGCGACCTCTCCGGCAAGATCCTGCTGGTCGATGACCTGGTCGATTCCGGCGTCACGCTGGAGCGCGTGGGCCGCCATTTGCAGGAGCGCTATCCTGCCGTGACGGAAGTCCGCTCGTCGGTGCTGTGGTACAAGGCGTGCTCGAAGGTCAAGCCGGATTACCACGTTACCTTCCTGCCGACGAACCCCTGGATCCACCAGCCGTTCGAGGAGTATGACACGCTGCGCCCGCACAATCTTGCGGCCTGGCTCAAGCGCGGCAAGCATGCTGCTGGCAGCGGTAGCCAGGGCTGAAGCTGCGGACGGCCCCAGCCGCATGGCTGAAATGGCCGCGGCGGCAAAGCAGGGCGGCGGGCGGCGATCAGCCGCCTTTTTTTTCGCTTAGTAGGCCACCGTGTAGCGCTGGCGCGAGTGCGCCGGCTTTTCCACTTCGTCGATCATGGCAATGGCGTAGTCCTCCATCGAGATCCAGCTCTTGCCGCTGGCATCGGATAGCAGCGTTTCCTCACCGACCCGATAGGCACCAGTGCGGGTACCCGGCTCGAACAGCGCGGCGGGGGAGAGAAAGGTCCAGTCCAGTGTGGTCTCGGCACGCAAGGCGTTCAGGAAGTCGCGGCCTGCCAGTGCTTCCGCCTTGTAGGCCTCGGGGAACTGCGGCGTATCGACCAGTTGCACGCCGGGGGCCACATAGAGGCTGCCGGCTCCGCCTACTACCAGCAGACGCGGCACGGCCGCTGCCTTGGCCGCGCCAACAATCTGCGCGGCGCTGGTTTGCAGGAAACGCACGGTGCTGATCGCCACGTCATGGCCGGCGAGGGCACTGGCCAGGGCCTCAGTGTCGGCCACGTCGGCATTGCACGTGGCAAGTCCCTGCCGCGTGGGTAGTTTCTCTGCCTGGCGTGCAATGGCGGTGACGGTGTGGCCGCGGCGCAGCGCTTCGTCGATAAGGCGGGTGCCGACGCGGCCGGTAGCGCCAATGATTGCGATCTTCATGCTCAACTCCTTGCGTGGTTGCTTGGTCAGGCTGCTTCACCGAAGGGTGAGGCCAGCATAGTCAAACCCGTGCCTGGCACGAGTTTCATATCGATATGAAACTATTACGGTTACATATCGGGATAAAAAAATCAGCGCACGCGGCGCTCCGCGGCACGCTCCACATCGGCGAGCATGCCGGCAATCGTGATTTCCGCCAGTGCGCCATCCATCGCGGCCTGCGCGCGGTCGGCGGCTCGCTTCAGCGCCCCGGAGATTTCCCGGCCCACCATGCAGGCCGGGTTGGGCACGCTGTGATGCGGGGCGATCAGCGTTGTCGACTCCACCGCGCGGAATACATCCAGCAGGGTGATCGACCCGGCCGCGCGGGCTAGCGAGGCCCCGCCGTTGCTGCCCATCATGGTACTTACCAGGCCGGCTTCCACCAGTTGACCAACCAGGCGGCGGATCAATGCGGGATTGGTGCCCACGCTGCCCGCGATCAGCGACGACGGCAGGGGGTCGGCCGCGCTGGCCAGCAGGGTCAGGATGTGGACAGCGACGGCGAATCGGCTACTGGTGGTCATGGCGGAAGAGGCAATATGAAACCATGATAGTTACAGATTGGATGACTCGTCAAGCGGCGACCGGGTTGCCGGGACGTCCCGGCAAAGCGCGCACTTGCAATAACTGTGTTGTTTGCGCCACTGAAACTGATACACTCACCCGCAGCGCAGCAGTCGGCGCCGTCCGGGCCGCGCCCTGGCAGTTCGTGTGAGCGCCAGGCCGTGTGCGAGTGAATCCGCCTTAACAGGCGAGAATGGATTCCAGGCTCCGGAGCGGCCGCTGTTGCGGCTGTTTTTATCAAGTCGCGCAGTCGCGTCAATATCGAATCGGGAGTGCAAAGTTGCAAGATCAGACGCCGGAAAACAAAAAACCCGCAAGGCTCGAAAGCGCTGCGGGTTTTCCGTTTGATCTGGTGCCCAGGAGAGGACTCGAACCTCCACAGTGTTGCCACCGCTAGGACCTGAACCTAGTGCGTCTACCAATTTCGCCACCTGGGCGGGCGTCGAAACAACCGAAGCGCTCATTATAGCGACCGCAAAACGTTTGTCAAATTATTTCTAGAAAAAATTGAATCAGAATAACTATCCGATCCCTAGTCGGGAAGAAATCCTTGGCGTCCTGAGGACGTCCGGGTCGCCACTGTCGGCTGGCGATATCGCCAAGGCGCTCGCCGTCACGCGCAAGGAACACGACGGCTTCCAGAAACGCCTCGCCGCCATGGAGCGCGACGGGCAGATCGAACTCAACCGCAAGGGCCGCTACGAGCTGGCCCACCAGCCCAACTTCGTGGTCGGCCGGGTGCAAGGCCACCGCGACGGCTTCGGCTTCCTGATCCGCGATGATGGCGATGACGACATCTTCCTGCCGGAGCGCGAGCTGCAGAAGGCCATGCACAACGACCGCGCCCAGGTGCGCGTGATCGGCTACGACCGGCGCGGCCGGCCCGAAGGGCAGATCGTCGAGATCCTCGAGCGTGCCAACCGCTACGTGATCGGTCGCCTGTTGAGCGAGGGCGGCGTGCTGGTGGTGGCGCCCGAAGACAAGCGCATCAGCCAGGACATCCTGATCCCGCCCAAGGCCCAGGGCAAGGCGCAAGTCGGCCAGGTGGTCAGCGTGGAGATCATTGATTACCCCGATCGCTACGTCCAGCCGGTGGGCCGCGTGGTCGAAGTGCTGGGCGACTTTGACGATCCCGGCATGGAAATCGAGATCGCCGTGCGCAAGTACGGTGTGCCGCATGCCTTCTCGGACGCCTGCGCCAAGGAAGCCCTGGCGCTGCCCGACGAGGTGCGCGAAGCCGACCTGGAACACCGCATCGACCTGCGCGACGTGCCGCTGGTGACCATCGACGGCGAAGACGCGCGCGACTTCGACGATGCGGTCTACTGCGAGCCCGTCAAGATCGGCCGCGCCAAGGGCTGGCGCCTGGTGGTGGCGATTGCCGATGTGTCGCACTACGTGCGCCCGGGCACGCCGCTGGACGCCGATGCGCTGGACCGCGCCACCTCCGTGTATTTCCCGCGGCGCGTGATCCCGATGCTGCCGGAGAAGATCTCCAACGGGCTGTGCTCGCTTAACCCGCAAGTCGACCGTCTGTGCATGGTGTGCGACGCGGTGATTACCGCGAAGGGTGAGCTCAAGGGCTACCAGTTCTATCCCGCCGTGATGCATTCGGCGGCACGTCTGACCTATAACGAGGTCTGGTCGGTGCTGTCCAATACCAAGGGGCCGGAGGCGCACAAGCGTGCCGACCTGGTGCCGCACCTGCAGAACCTGTATGAGCTGTTCCAGGTCCTGCTGAAGGCGCGGCGCGAGCGTGGTGCGATCGACTTCGACACCACCGAGACGTATATCGTGTGCAATGCGCAGGGCAAGATCGAGCAGATCCTGCCACGTACCCGCAACGATGCCCACCGCCTGATCGAGGAATGCATGCTGACCGCCAACGTGTGCGCAGCCGATTTCCTCGAGCGCTTCAAGCATCCCGCGCTGTACCGGATCCACGCCGGCCCGAGCGAGGAAAAGCTGAAGAACCTGCGCGAGTTCCTGCGCTCGGCCGGCCTCTCGCTGGCTGGCGGCGACAAGCCGCAGGCGGCCGATTACGCCGAAGTGATGGACAAGATCAAGAGCCGTCCCGATGCGCCCATGCTGCAGACCATGCTGCTGCGCTCGATGCAGCAGGCGGTCTATAGCCCCGACAATATCGGCCACTTCGGCCTGGCTTATGAGGCCTACGCCCACTTCACCAGTCCGATCCGCCGCTACCCGGATTTGCTGGTGCACCGCGCGATCAAGGCCGTGCTGGCGCATACCAAGTACGTACCGGCATTTGCGCCGGGTACCGCGCTGAACACCGCGATCGCACCCAAGGCGCGCCGCCTGCAAGCCAAGGATGCCGCGGCCAAGGCAGAGCAGACCGCAGCGCGCGCCAAGCGCAATGAAGCCATCTGGGATGAGCTTGGCCTGCATTGCTCGGCCAATGAACGCCGCGCCGACGAAGCCTCGCGCGATGTGGAAGCCTGGCTCAAGTGTTACTTCATGCGTGACAARCTCGGCAGCGAGTACTCGGGCACCGTCAGCTCCGTTACCTCGTTCGGCATCTTCGTGCAGCTCGATGAGCTCTATGTGGAAGGCCTGGTCCATGTCACCGAGCTGGGCAGCGATTACTTCCAGTACGACGAGGCGCGCAATGAACTGCGCGGCGAGCGTACCGGCATCCGCTACCGCCTGACCGACCGCGTACGCGTGCAGGTTTCGCGCGTGGATCTCGATGCCCGCAAGATCGATTTCCGCCTGGTGCAGGAGCCGTCGGCCAAGAACCTGCGCGCCCGCGTCCCGACCACCGAGGCCGCGCCCAGGGTGCCTGCCGCGCACGCCGTGCCCGCGCGCAAGAAAGGCCGCCAGCTGGCAGCCCTGCTGGGCGGCAGCTCCAAGCCGGAAGAGTCGTTCGACGAAACGCTGGATCGCGTGATCGAAGAGCAATCGGTGTTCGAGGCCGTCATGACGCCGGTCAAGCCGCATGTGGGGCAGGGCGCCAAGGCCGGCGGCAAACCGGCCAAGCGCGCCGCCAAGCCCAAGCCGCAGCACCTGGGCTCGACCCACAAGGCCGGTGCCAAGCCGGCCGGCAAGAGCAGCCGCGCGTCGCGCAAGCGCTGATGGCGGGTAGTTGCCGGGGCAGCGCCAAGCGGCCCCGGCAACTGGCCAAGCCATGGCGGGAATGTACAATCCCGCCATGGCTAAACAAAAACTCCTGATCGGCTTTCACGCCGTCACCGCGCGCCTGCGCCAGGACGCCGCCGGCGTCACCGATGTCTACGTAGAATCCGCGCGGCGTGACCGCCGCATGCAGGATTTCATCCGCCTTGCCGAAAGCCTTAACGTTCGCCTGCACCCGGTGGACGCCGAGCGCCTGCGCGGCATGGCCGGCACCGACCGTCACCAGGGCGTGGTCGCCCGCGCTGAAGACGTGGCGCTGGCCCTTAATCTCGACGAACTGCTGGACGGCATCGAGGGCACGCCCTTGCTGCTGGTGCTGGACGGCGTTACCGATCCGCACAACCTGGGCGCCTGCCTGCGCGTGGCCGACGGCGCCGGCGCGCATGCGGTGATCGCCCCCAAGGACCGCAGCGTGGGCCTGAATACCACGGTGGCCAAGGTGGCCAGCGGCGCGGCGGAAACCGTCCCCTACATCACTGTCACCAACCTGGCGCGCACCCTGCGCGAACTGCAGGAGCGCGGCATCTGGGTGATCGGCACCGCGGACGGCACGGAGAAGACGATCTACGACGTCGACCTCAAGGGCCCGATGGCTCTGGTTATGGGCGCCGAAGGCGAGGGCATGCGCCGCCTCACCCGCGAAACCTGCGACGAACTGGTCGGCATCCCGATGGCTGGTGGCGTGGAAAGCCTGAACGTCTCGGTAGCCAGTGGCGTGTGCCTCTATGAAGCGGTGCGCCAGCGCCGCCTGCCGCGCTGACGGCATGGCGGCGGACCTTGACGCGCAGGCACTGGAAGCCTCGCGCCGCCTGATCGCCGGGGCCGGCAATGTCATGGTGCTGACCGGAGCCGGCGTTTCCGCCGAGTCCGGCGTGCCCACGTTCCGCGATGCCATGACCGGCCTGTGGTCGCGATTCAATCCCGAGGAACTGGCGCAGGAAGATGCCTACCGGCGCCAGCCTGCGCTGGTGTGGGAGTGGTACCTGCACCGGCGCGAGCTGGTGGCGGCAACGCATCCGAACCCGGCGCATTTCGCCATCGCGGCACTCGCGGCACAAAAGGCTGTCACCCTCGTCACGCAGAACGTGGACGGCCTGCACCAGCGTGCCGGCAGCCCCGATGCGATCGAGTTGCATGGCAACCTGTTCGCCAACAAATGGCTGGACGGCTGCGGCCGTTGCGACCCGGCGACCGCCGCGCCCGGCATGCCGCCGCGTTGTGCCATCTGCGGCGCCATGATGCGTCCCGGCGTGGTGTGGTTTGGCGAGGAACTCCCGCGCGTGGCGCGCTATCGTGCAGAGCACGCGGCCGAGAATTGCGACCTTTGCCTGGTGGTGGGCACCTCGGGCCTGGTCTATCCGGCCGCCGGCATGCCCGGTGCCGCCAAGGATCATGGCGCCCACGTCATCGTGGTCAATCCCGAGCCGTCGGCGCTGGACCAGACCGCTGACACCGTGCTGCGGGGACCGGCCGGGGTAGTCTTGCCCTTGCTGTGGGACGGCGCTCCGGCGGCGCCGGCCTGAACCGCTTCGCCGCCTGATTCTCAAAATGCCGCAACCCATCGATACGGCAGCGAGAGCTGCGGGGGACGTGATCGTGGTGGCCGCCCGCATGCAGGATTTCGCCTTGTATCCAGGCCTGCATATCAACTGGTCAGTGCCGCCCGAGCGCCGACCAGCCGGCGTGGCGCCGCTACCCTCAAGCCGTAATCAACGCCTCCAGCTTCACCGCATCCGCGGCAAACGCGCGAATTCCCTCGGCCAGCTTCTCCGTCGCCATCGCATCCTCGTTGAGCTGCCAGCGGAAGGCGGCTTCATCGCACGCGATGCGGGCGATATTGCCGGCCTGCGCCTGGTCGACCGACAGCTTGCGCTCGACCGTCCCTGCGCTGCCGGCCAGCGTTTCCAGCAGGTCCGGGCTGATCGTCAGCAGATCGCATCCAGCCAGCGCCAGGATCTGCTCCGTGCTGCGGAAACTGGCGCCCATCACTTCGGTGGGGTAGCCGAACTTCTTGTAGTAGTCGTAGATCTGGCGCACCGAGCGCACGCCGGGATCGTTGTCGCCGGCGTTGGCGGCGGCATCCCATTTGTCGCCGGCCTGCTTCTTGTGCCAGTCCAGGATGCGGCCGACAAAGGGCGAGATCAGTTGCGCGCCGGCCTCGGCACAGGCGACGGCCTGCGCCAGCGAGAACAGCAGCGTCATGTTGCAGCGGATGCCTTCGCGCTGCAGTACTTCGGCGGCGCGGATGCCTTCCCAGGTGGAAGCGATCTTGATCAGCACCCGTTCGCGGGCGATACCGCGCTGCTCGTACAGCGAGATCAGGTGGCGCGCCTTGGCCACGGTGGCTTCGGTGTTGAAGGACAGGCGGGCGTCGACTTCCGTCGAGACGCGGCCCGGCACGATGGCCAGGATTTCGCAGCCGAAGGCGATCAGCAGGGCATCCATGACCGCGTCGGTGCCTTCATGGCTGCGCACGGCCTTTTCGAGCAGCGGGCGGTACTCGGTCTTCTGGACGGCTTTGAGAATCAGGGAGGGATTGGTGGTGGCGTCTTGCGGCGTGTACTGCTTCATCACCTGGAAATCGCCGGTGTCCGCCACCACGGTGGTGAACTGCTTGAGCTGATCGAGCTGGTTCATGGTCAGTGAGTTGCTTATAAAGGTTTGGTGATGGCGCGGGACCGAAGCGGCAGGTCCCGGACGCCGCGCTGATGCATGCCTCGGGGCATTGTACCGTCGGTACGCGCCAGCACCTGCGATGCCACGGCAATCCGGTACACTATGCGGTTTCCCCCAAAGCAGACGGGCTGTTGTCATGACACAGGATGAACTCAAGGCGCTGGTGGCGCAAGCCGCGGCCGACTATGTCAAGGAGGTAGTGCCGGCGGGTGCGGTGCTGGGCGTGGGCACGGGCTCCACCGCCAACCTTTTTATCGATGCGGTAGCGGCGTTCAAGGAACGGTTCGCTGGCGCGGTTTCCAGCTCCGAGGCTTCCACTCGCCGCTTGCAACAGCACGGCTTCAAGGTGCTGGACCTGAACGAGGTCGACGAGATCCCGGTATATGTGGACGGCGCCGACGAGATCGACGCGAGCGGCGCCATGATCAAGGGCGGCGGCGGCGCGCTGACGCGCGAAAAGATCGTGGCCTCGGTGGCGCAGCGTTTTGTCTGCATCGCCGATGGCAGCAAGCTGGTGAATGTGATGGGCGCATTCCCGCTGCCGGTGGAAGTGATTCCGATGGCACGTGCCGCGGTGGCGCGCAAGCTTGCCACGTTTGGCGGCCAGCCCCGCCTGCGGATGACCAAGGAGGGCGGCATCTACAAGACCGACAACGGCAATGTGATCCTGGACGTCGCAGGCCTGAAGATCACCGATCCGAAGGCGCTGGAAGCGGCCATCGATCATGTGCCCGGCGTGGTCACAGTGGGACTCTTTGCCTTGCGCGGCGCCGACGTGTTGCTGCTTGGCACGCCCGATGGCGTGGCGCGCAGCGATTATTGACCATTGACCGGCCCCGCCGACGGGCCGCCAGCGCATGAAAAAAGGGTGCCGCGAATGGCACCCTTTTTTCTTCCCACCCGGAGGCGCAAGGCCGCGGGCAGGGGAAATCACGCTTGCGGCGGCGGGACGTAGCCCTGTGCCTGGTCGGCGCCTTCGCCGAAGAAGTACTTCTCCGTCTGCTTGAGCAGGTACTGGCGTGCCCGGGCATCGGCCATATTGAGGCGGTTCTCGTTGATCAACATGGTCTGGTGCTTGAGCCAGCCGGCCCAGGCTTCCTTGGACACGCTTTGCCAGATCTTCTTGCCGAGTTCGCCCGGCAGCGGCGGCAGGTCGAGCCCTTCGGCTTCCTTGTTGAGCTTGACGCATTGAACCATGCGGGCCATGGGAACTCCTTGTTATCGTGTGATGTAGCCGGCGCGGCGAGGGAGCCGGCCGTTGCGGTGCCGCTATTGTAACGAAGCGGAGGCCAGCCTTCAGGCTACCCCCACCGCCATCACAGTTTCTTCATCAGCACCATGGACTTGCGCTGCCAGTTGTACAGCTTGCGCTTGTCTTCCGGCAGGTCGTCCACGTTGGCGTGGACAAAGCCGCGTTTGAGGAACCAGTGTTCCGTGCGCGTGGTGAGCACGAACAGGCGGTCCAGGCCGAGACTGCGCGCGCGGCGCTCGATGCGTTTGAGCAGGCGTTCGCCGTCGCCGGTGCCCTGCGCTTCGGAGGACACCGTCAGGCAGGCCATCTCGGCCATGCCCTCGCGCGGGTAAGGGTAGACCGCCGCGCAGCCGAACAGCACGCCGTCGTGCTCGATGACCGAGAAGTTGGCGATGTCGCGCTCGATCAGGTGACGCCCGCGCGGCACCAGCGTGCCGTCCTGCTCCAGCGGCGCGATCAGCTGCAGGATGCCGCCGACGTCGTCCAGCGTGGCTTCGCGCAGGCTTTCCAGGTCGGTGTCGGAGATCATGGTGCCGACGCCGTCGTGCAGGAACAGTTCCAGCAGCACCGAGCCGTCCAGGTGGAAGGGGATCAGGTGGGCGCGCGGCACTCCGCCCTTGAGCGCCTTGACCAGGTGTTCGAGGTAATAAGCGACGTCGGGCGGCAGGTGGTTGTTCTGCAGCCGCTCGATGGCGGTGCGCAGCGACATTTCCGGCATCAGCTTGCCGACCGCGTCCTGCACGCCGGGCACCTCGGTGATAAAGACCAGCTTGTCAGCCTTCAGCGCGATGGCGGTGGCGCTGGCCACGTCTTCCATCGACAAGTTGAAGGCCTGGCCGGTCGGCGAGAAGCCAAGTGGCGAAAGCAGCACGATCTTGCCGTGCGACAGCGACATGCGCACCGACTCCCCGTCGATCTTGCGCACCAGGCCGGTATGCTGGTAGTCCACGCCGTCGACAATGCCCAGCGGGCGCGCGGTAACGAAATTGCCCGAGATCACCGACAGCTGGGCGCCCGCCATGGGCGTATTGGGCAGGCCCTGGCTGAAGGCGGCCTCGATGTCCAGGCGCAGTTCGCCGGCGGCTTCCTTGGCGCATTCGAGCGCGGCGTTGTCGGTGATGCGCACGCCGTCGGTGAATTGCGACTCGACGTGGCGCAGCGCGAGCTGTTCTTCCACCTGCGGGCGCGAACCGTGTACCAGCACGATCTGCATGCCCATGGCGTGCAACAGCGCCACGTCGTTGACCAGCGCATTGAGGATGTTGGCCTTGACCAGTTCGCCGCCGAAGGCGATCACGAAGGTCTTGCCGCGGAAGGCGTGGATATAGGGCGCGACCGCTCGTAGCCAGTCGACGAACTGCTGGTGGTCGGGGCCGCCGCGCTCGACCGGGTCGGCGCAGACAGCAGGCGCGGGTGGCGCGGAAGGGTCCGTGACGGGCAGGGGCTCGTCCTTTTCGGACGGCGCGGGCGCGTCGGCTAGCGTGTCGGTTCTTGCATTCATGCCGCGGATTATAATCCCGGCCAATGTCAGCACAACGCCCCGCCAAACCTTTGTCGCCGGATCGGAAAACCGATGCCGGCCAGCCGGCGCCCAAGGTCGCCCCGTCTCCCGCCCAGCCCGCTAATCAGCCCGCCGCCAGGCAGGCCCGCGCGCCTGCCGTCGCCGCTGCGCCGGTAGCCGGCGAGCGCCAGGAAGGGCGCCGCGAGCAGCGCCCGTCCGGACGGCAGGAGGGGCGCCATCCACCCCAGCCGGCAGGCGGCTCCCCGGCCCAAGCCGGCGCACCCGCCGAACGCCCGCCAGGACAGCCGCGCCAGGACAGGCCCGCCCGTCCGCGTCCCACGAATGGCACGGCCACGCCGCCACGCCCGCCACGGGAAGGCCGCGAGGCCGGCCCGCGCCGCGCCGCGCCGCCCGGAAGCCAGGAGCGTCCGGAGCGTCAGGACAGGGCAGAGCGCCAGGAACGTGCGCCGGGTGAAGCGCGCCGTCCGGTTCGCCAGGCCAATCCGTTGCCGCCCATCAGCTTCCCCGAGGCGCTGCCGGTATCGGCCCGCCGCGAGGAAATCGCGCAAGCGCTGCTGGCCAACCAGGTGGTGATCGTTTCCGGCGAGACCGGCTCCGGCAAGACTACCCAGTTGCCCAAGATCTGCCTGTCGATCGGGCGCGGCCCGGGCGCGGATGGCGGCGGTGGCCTGATCGGCCATACCCAGCCGCGCCGGATCGCGGCCACCTCCACGGCCAAGCGGATCGCGCAGGAGATCGGCACGCCGCTGGGCGAGCATGTGGGCTACCAGGTGCGCTTCAACGACACCATGTCGCCCGGTGCCTCGGTCAAGCTGATGACCGACGGTATCCTGCTGGCCGAGACGCAGACCGATCCGCTGCTGCGGGCCTACGACACCATCATCATCGACGAGGCGCATGAACGCAGCCTCAATATCGATTTCCTGATCGGCTACCTGAAGGAGATCCTGCCGAAGCGGCCTGACCTGAAGCTGATCATCACGTCCGCGACCATCGACGCCAACCGCTTTGCCGAGCATTTCGCACAAGGTGGCAAGCCCGCGCCGGTGATCGAGGTCAGCGGGCGCCTGTATCCGGTTGAGATCCGCTACCGGCCGATCGAGAAGGACAAGCCCGCGCCGGGCGAGGCTGCGCCCAGATCGGCGCAAACGAAGGATCGCGACCTCTTCGACGGCATCGTCGAGGCCGTGGACGAGCTATGCCGTCTCGGGCCGGGCGACGTGCTGGTATTCCTGCCCGGCGAGCGCGAGATCCGCGAGGCGGCGGAAGCGCTGCGCAAGCACCATCCGCCGCATACCGAGATCCTGCCGCTGTTCGCGCGGCTGTCGGTGCAGGAGCAGGAACGCGTGTTCCGGCCCTCCAATGCCCGCCGCATCGTACTGGCGACCAATGTGGCCGAAACCTCGCTGACGGTGCCAGGCATCCGTTATGTGGTCGATACCGGGATGGCGCGAGTCAAACGCTATTCCTACCGCAACAAGGTCGAGCAGTTGCAGATCGAGGCGATTTCGCAGGCTGCGGCCAACCAGCGGGCCGGGCGTTGCGGCCGGGTGGCCGACGGCGTGTGCATCCGGCTGTACGAGGAGGCCGATTTCATCGGCCGCGCACGCTTTACCGATCCGGAAATCCTGCGCTCCTCGCTGGCCGCGGTCATCCTGCGCATGAAGGCGCTGAAGCTGACCGCGATCGAGACCTTCCCCTTTATCGAGCCGCCGCTGGGCCGCGCCATTGCCGACGGCTACCAGTTGCTTCAGGAACTGGGTGCCGTGGAAAGCGTGGGTGACGACGCCAACGCTTTGACCCAGACCGGGCGCCAGCTGGCGCGCCTGCCGCTCGACCCGCGGGTGGCCCGCATGACCCTGGCCGCGCGCGAGCACCATTGCCTGCGCGAGGTGCTGATCATCGCCAGCGCGCTGTCGGTGCAGGACCCGCGCGACCGCCCGCAGGAGGCGCAGGAAGCGGCCGACCAGGCGCACCGCAAGTTCATGGACGAGAAGTCCGAGTTTCTGGGCTGGGTCAAGCTGTGGAAATGGTTCGAGGAGGCGGTGGCGCACAAGAAGACCAACCGCCAGTTGCAGGACCAGTGCCGCGCCAATTTCCTGTCGCATGTGCGCCTGCGCGAATGGCGCGACGTGCATTCGCAGTTGCTGACCACCGTGACGGAGCAGGGCTGGCGCCTCAACGAAAGCGAGCCCACCTATGAACAAGTGCACAAGGCGCTGCTCACCGGCTTGCTGGGCAATGTGGGCTGCAAGCTGGAAGACGCCGACGGCCGCGGGCGCGAGTACCTGGGCGCGCGCGGCATCAAGTTCCATCTGTGGCCCGGCTCGCTGATCGCGCGCAAGGTAGGCCGCTGGGTCATTGGCGCCGAGCTGATCGAGACCAGCCGGCTGTTCGCTCGCACGCTGGCCAGGATCGAGCCGGAATGGCTGGAACAGGTGGGCCGCCATTTGCTCCGCGTGAGCTGGAGCGATCCGCACTGGGAGAAAAAATCCGGCCAGGTGATGGCGATGGAGCGCGCCACGCTGTACGGGCTGGTGGTCTACCAGCACCGGCGCGTGCACTACGGCCCGATGAACCCGCAGGAAGCACGCGAGCTGTTTATCCGCCGCGGGCTGGTGGAGGGCGAGTTCGACACCAAGCTGCCGTTTTTCGCGCATAACCAGCGGCTGACACGCGAGATCGAGAATCTGGAACACAAGTCGCGCCGCCAGGACGTGCTGGTGGACGATGAACTGATTTTTGCGTTCTACGACCGTCTGATCCCCGCGGAGATCCATCAGCAGGCCACGTTCGAGCAGTGGTACCAGAGCGAAAGCGCGCGCGACCGCAAGCTGCTTTACCTGAACCGCGAAGAGCTGATGCGCCACGAGGCTGCCGGCATCACCACGGACCTGTTCCCCAAGGTCATGCCGGTGGCCGGCGTCGATATGTCGCTGACCTATCATTTCGAACCTGGCAGCCATCGCGACGGCGTGACGCTGACCGTGCCGCTGTATGCGCTCAACCAGGTGCGCCCGGAGCGGGCCGACTGGCTGGTGCCGGGCATGGTCAAGGAGAAGGTCCACCTGCTGCTCAAGTCGCTGCCGCAGAAGCTGCGGCGCCATTGCGTGCCGCTGCCGGATTACGCGGCGGGCTTTGTCGATCGCAATCCCTTTGGCGAAGGCGAACTGCTCGACGTGCTGATCGCCGACATCCGCGAGCAGACCGGCACCATGGTCAAGCGCGCGGACTTCAAGCTGGAAACCCTGCCCGCTCACCACGCGATGAATTTCAAGGTGGTGGACGAGCACGGCAGGCAGCTGGACATGGGCCGTAACCTGGCGCAGCTGCGCGCCGAGTTCGGCGGGCAGGCGCAGCAGTCGTTCCAGAACATCGCGGCGCGCGATGTGCCGGCGGCCGAGGCCGGGCAGTACGAAAACCTGACCAGCTGGTCGTTCGGCGAACTGCCTGAGCTGCTGGAGATCCGCAAGGGCAACCAGACGCTKTATGGCTACCCGGCGCTGGTTGACCACACCACCTATTGCGAAGTGGCGGTGTTCGACGATCCGCAGGAGGCGGTGCGCATCCACCACGCCGGGCTGCGCCGCCTGTTCGCGCTGCAATTGCGCGAGCAGGTGAAGTTCCTGGAGAAGAACATCCCCGGCCTGCAGCAGATGGCGATGCAGTACATGACGCTGGGCACGCAGGAAATGCTGCGCGACCAGATCGTGATGCTGGCGCTGGAGCGGGCCTGCCTGCAGGCGCCGCTGCCGCGCAACGAGGCCGAGTTCGCCGCGCGTAAGGAGGAAGGGCGCTCGCGCCTGAACCTGCTCGCGCAGGAAATCGCCCGGCTGGTTGGGGCGGTGCTGGCCGAATACGCGACGCTGCCGCGCAAGCTGATCC
>NZ_JBFTLX010000215.1:0-12474 GCF_056396665.1 Cupriavidus sp. 05T313
GACCTTGGCACGGATGACTTTCTGTTCCTGAGTCATGGCGGACTCCTTGTGGATTCCGCCGCACACTGGCACTCTGGGCTACGCCCTTCGCACCGATGTGCGGCGGCATGGATAACCAACCACTGTCAGATTTAGTCTAGGCTATTACATTTTAAGCCTTTGAAGTTAAGCAGCCAAATTCACCTCACTTGCCCCCCAATCGTCACCACCTTCCGCACCGGACTCGACAACACCAACGACGTAGTCACCGCCCCATGCACCGCCAGCGCATCCACCACACGCTCCAGCCCGCTAGGATCGCCAATCGCGCAACGCACAATAAAGCAATGCTCTCCGGTCACACGATCGGCACTCAACACCTCCGGCATACTCTCAAAGAGCCTCACATACTTCTGGATATAAGCATGCGTGGTCTCGATATGGATGATTGCCTGCAGGCCAAGCCCCACCGCCCGCAAGTTCACCCTCGCCCCATATCCCTCGATCACCCCCGCGTCCTCCAGCTTGCGCACCCGCTCGCTCATGGCAGGCTGCGACAGCCCGATGCGCTTGCCGAGCGCCGCCAGGCTCTGGCGCGCGTCGGCCTGCAAGGCTTCGAGGATCAGTCGGTCCTTCTTGTCCAGCTCCATCCAGCGCTCCCTTGACGCCCGGCGCGCGCCGCCGATGACTCATCGGTACGCCGCGCTGTTTTCCAATGCCTTCCCATGTATCGCAATGGCATGCCCCGATTATGCTRGAACACGCCCGGCTCGATGCAGGGCCCCATTCTCTTGCGGAGACAATATGCAACTCGTAGGCATGCTCGATTCCCCCTATGTGCGCCGCGTCGCCATCTCGCTGCGCCTGCTGGATTTGCCGTTCGAACACAAGCCGGTCTCGGTGTTCAGCACGTTCGCGGAATTCCACGCGATCAATCCCGTGGTGAAGGCGCCCACGCTGGTTTGCGATAACGGCGTGGTGCTGATGGAGTCCGGCCTGATCCTCGACTACACCGAAACGCTGGCCAGGCGCAGCCTGATGCCAGCGGATCCCGGCCGGCGCCAGCACGCGCTGCGCTTGACCGGGCTGGCACTGGCCGCCTGCGAGAAGACGGTGCAGATCGTCTACGAGCGGAACCTGCGGCCGGCGGACAAGCAGCATGAACCGTGGATCGGGCGCGTGCAAGGCCAGTTGCTCGCGGCGTACTCGGCACTGGAAGTGGAACTGGCGGGCGCGGCGCTTCCAGCGGACGAGCGCTTGCTCACGCAAGCCGACGTGACCACCGCCGTGGCGTGGAGCTTCACGCGGATGATGCTGCCGGAATCCGTCGATGCGCGCACGTACCCGGCGCTCGCGTCGTTCAGCGCCGCCGCGGAACGGCTGGCCGCGTTCAAGGACACGCCGCAGACGTGACCCCTTCCGCGCCGGCCGGTCATCAGTGCGCCAACGCCTGTGCAAGCGCGCGCAACAAGCCGGCGCCATCGCCCCGCCAGGCACTGCCATGCATGCAGGCCAGGGTCGTGGGCTCGAGCAGCGCCATGCGCTCAAGCATGGCGCCTGCGTTCGGCGTGTGTGAGAAATAATCCATGCCGCGCCGGAACGCTTCGCTGGGCCCCAGGATATCGGCGTCGGTGAGAGGGGGAAGGCCGGAACCGCCCTGGGTGAACAAGTCGCCGCAGAGCAGCGTGCCGGTGCGCTCTTCCATCAGGAACCCGCACTCCCAGGCATGCGGCAGATGCGGCGTATCGAGCCAGCGCACGGTATGGCGGCCAAGCGCTACGGCTTGCCCGTCCGCCAGGCCCTGCGCGGGCCGGTCGGCCAGGTCGTTGATGGACACCATCGCCGCAATGCTGCCGCACAGCGGCGATGCGTGGGGCGCCGCGGCCAGCCAGTCATTGAGCGAGCCGCATTCGTCGGCCTCCACGTGCGAAAAGGAAATATGGCGCAGCCGGTCTGGCGCCATCACGCTGGCCAGGGCTTCGCGCACCAGCGGGAACATCTTGCGCGGCCCTGTGTGGAACAACAGCGGCTCGTCATCAAGGATCAGGTACTGGTTGAAAGAGAAGCCGCCGGGACCGCCGTCGATGGTGACCGGGGTATTGATCCGATAGATCCCGTCTGCGATTTCATGGACATTGGTACCCGACAGGGCATTGGTGACAGTCATCGTTGTCTCCTGGAGATCGTCGGGGCGCGGGGCCCGGCCGTCGGTGCCGGCCTGCTTCATTCTAGGCATTGAAACACCGCTGGCACGCCCCCTTTTGCCTGCCTGGATGCACATCTGCTGCCGGCGCATTTTCCCGCGCACCAGCGCAAAATGGGAATGGCTGCGATCTCGCAAGCGGGTAATCGCGTATCCGCGCCAGCCTGGAAGACGGAAGTGCACGATGAATGACGTCAGCGGGACAACCTCCGGCAACGCGGCTCCGGCCGGCAACCGTGCCTGCGTGCGCTTGTTCCTGTGCGGCGACGTGATGACCGGCCGCGGCATCGACCAGATCCTGCCGCATCCGGGCAGGCCGCGCCTGTACGAGCGCGGGGTACGTTCGGCAATCGGCTATGTCGAGCTGGCGGAGCGCGCGACAGGCCCGATGCAGCGGCCCGTTGACCATGCCTATCCCTGGGGCGACGCGCTCGCGCTGCTCGATCACTTCCAGCCGGATGCGCGCATCGTCAACCTGGAAACCGCGGTCACCACCTGCGAGGATGCGCAGCCGGGCAAGGGCATCCACTACCGCATGCACCCCGCCAATGTGCCGTGCCTCACCAGCGCGCGGCTGGATTGCTGCGTGCTCGCGAACAACCACGTGCTGGACTGGGGATGCGCCGGGCTCGACGAAACCCTGGCTGTCTTGCACGGCGCCGGCTTGCTTACCGCCGGCGCGGGACGCGACGAGACGCAGGCCGCCGCGCCCGCCGTGATCCGGCTCGCGCGAGGAGGAAGGGTTCTCGTGTTTGCCTATGCCACCGCGACCAGCGGCGTGCCGGCGGACTGGGCCGCGGCAGCAGGCCGCGCCGGCGTAAGTTTCCTGCCGGACATCTCGGCGCGCGCCGCCGATCGGGTTGCCTGCCAGACAGCGGCGTTACGGTGCGCGGGCGACATCCTGGTGGTGTCGCTGCATTGGGGTGGCAATTGGGGGTTCGATATTTCGCATCAGGAGCGGGCCTTCGCGCACCGGCTGATCGATGCTRGCGGCGCCGACATCGTGTACGGGCATTCGTCACATCATGTGAAAGGCATCGAGGTGTACCGCGAGCGCCTGGTTCTCTATGGCTGCGGAGACTTCCTCAACGACTACGAAGGCATCGGCGGCCACCAGACATACCGGCCTGACCTGGTATTGATGTACGTCCCGCTAGTGGACGCCGCGACCGGCGCATTGCGCGCGCTGTCCGCCGTGCCGATGCAGATCCGCCATTTCCGCCTGCACCGCGCGCCGGAGGAGGGCGTGGCATGGCTGCACGCCACGCTCGACCGGGAAGGCGGCAAGCACGGCGCGCATGTGATCCGCGCAGCGGACGATACCCTGGTGTTGCGCTGGAACGGCTAGCGCGCTACGCGCGAACGGCCTTGGCCATCTCGCTGGTCGCATGCCAGCCCAGCGCCACATACAAGGAGCGGCCCATCTCCGTTGCGTGCAGGATGGCGAACTGGATCTCGCGCCTGGCGAATTCATCCTCGGCCAGTTGCATCAGCCTGCGCCCCAGCCCCTGCTTGCGGTGCGTCTTGTCCACATACACGTTCAGCACGTACCCGCGCTTGTCCTGCGTGGGATGGGACGGATGCGGCGGCCAGTCGATCCCCATCAGGCCGATGCCGGCCACGGGCAGGCCCTGATCCTCCAGCACGAATCCAAAATAGCTGCCATCGCGCAGGCGCGGCTCCAGCCACGGCCGGAACTGCCGCGTCATGGTCTGGAGAATGTCATTGTCGCGGCCGGCCTCGCGGAACATTTCCTCGCGATGGCGGCAGACCAGTTCGACATCGTCGACACCAAGCGAGCGGACTTCCATGGACGGCTTCCTTCGGGTAGCGGGTTGGAGAGAAGTGCGCGCGGCAAGATATTGTCCAGGCCGCGCCAGCACTATCCTAGCGCACGCTCCGCGATTCGAAAATTCTCCGCACCGGCAGCGTGGGCGCTCGCAGCGATTGGCATGCATCATGGTTCGCCGTGGATCCGGAATTGCACTGGCGCGCCAGAACGCATGCAGGGAACCCAGGAAGAAAAAAAGCGAAGCACCAAAGGCGCTTCGCTTTGAGGCCATCCGGCAAGCACGCGCCGGATGGCAGGACGAAAAACTGTCTGTCTTACTGCGTCGTCACTGCTGGCTTGATGCCGTCGGCCGAAGCCACCGGACCGGTCTCGCTCAGGCCGCCGCCAAGCGACCGGTACAGGTCGATGGCGTTGTTCAGGCGCAGTTGCCGCGCCTGGATCAGGTTCTGCTCGGCGGTGAACAGCTGGCGCTGCGCGTCGAGCTGGTCGAGCTGGCTGGAAATGCCGCTGCGGAAGCGACGCGTCGACAACTCGAAGCGCGCCGCCTCGGCGTCGCGCACCTGCGCCTGGCTTGTGACCTGACCTTCCAGCGTGCCGCGCGCCACCAGTGCATCCGCCACTTCCGCGAAGGCCGTCTGGATGGTCTTCTCGTAGTTGGCGATCTGGATATTCTTGCGTGTCTTGGTCAGGTCCAGGTTGGACAGGTTGCGACCGTAATCGAAGATCGGCAGTACCAGTTGCGGCGCGAACGACCACGCGCCGGTGCCTGAGTCGAACAGGTTCGAGAAGACCGGGCTGATCGCGCCAGCATTGGCAGTCAACGTGATGCGCGGGAAAAAGGCCGCGCGTGCAGCGCCGATATTGGCGTTTGCTGAAAGCAACTGCTGCTCGGCCTGGCGGATATCGGGACGCTGCTCGAGCAGGTCCGACGGCAGCCCTGCCGGGATGTCGCTGATGATGCGTTCGTCCGACAGGCGCATCGCTTCGGGCAGGTTCTCGATGGTGCCCAGCGGCTTGCCCACCAGCACTTCGAGCGCGTTCTGCGCCTGCGCGCGCTGGCGTGCCAGCTGCGCCGCGGAGACGCGGGCCTGCGCCACCAGCGATTCGTTGTCGCGCAGGTCCAGCGCCGACGTGGCGCCCGCTTCGAAGCGCTGCTTGGCCAGGTTCAGTGTGTACTCGCGTGTCTTCAGCGTGTTCTGCGCCAGTTCATACTGCTCGGCAAAGGAACGCTCGGACAGGTAGGCCTTGGCAACTTCCGAGACCAGCGAGATCTGCGCGGAACGGCGCGCCTCCTCGGTGGCGAAGAACTGCGACAGCGCGGCATTGGAAAGGCTGCGCACGCGGCCAAAGAAATCGAGCTCGTACGAAGCGATCGACCCGCCCGCCTGGTAGTAGTCGACGATATAGGAATTGCCCGTGGCCGACTGCGCGCGCGCGAACCCCTGGCGCGTCCAGCCGGCCGTAGCGTTGACGGTCGGCAGCAGGTCGGAGCGCTGCACCTGGTACAGCGCGCGCGCTTCCTCGATGCGCAGCGCGGCGGTACGCAGGTCGCGGTTGTTTTCCAGCGAGGTGGCGATCAGCGTTTGCAGGCGCGGATCGCGGAAGAACTCGCGCCAGCCGATCTCGCTCGCATGGCGGCTTTCGCCGGTCTTCACCTCGGCGGCCGCGTACCCTTCCGGCGCGTCCGGATAGTGCGTGGCCACCGGCGGGGCCGGGCGCTCATAAACGGGTGCCAGTGTGCAACCCGAGAGGACGCCCGCCACCAGCAACAGCGTGGTCAGTGTCTTTGTCATTGTCAGATTCCCTCTTTGGGTTCGAGCCGCTGCTGGTCCAGCATATGCTCGCGCTTGCTGCCCTTGAAACGGCTGCGGATCACCACGAAGAACACCGGCACCAGGAAAATCGCCAGCACCGTGGCGGTGATCATGCCGCCGATCACGCTGGTACCGATGGCGCGCTGGCCACCCGAGCCCGCGCCGGTGGCGATCGCCAGCGGCAGCACGCCCAGGATAAAGGCCATCGAAGTCATCAGGATCGGGCGGAACCGCAAGTGCACGGCTTCAAGCGTAGCGTCGATGACGCTGCGGCCCTGCGCCTGCAGATCCTTGGCGAATTCCACGATCAGGATGGCGTTCTTCGCCGACAAGCCGATGGTCGCGATCAGGCCCACCTTGAAGTACACGTCGTTGGGCATGCCGCGCAGGGTCACGCCCAGCAGCGCGCCGAGCACGCCCAGCGGCACCACCAGCAGCACCGCGACCGGGATCGACCAGCTCTCATASAGCGCGGCCAGGCACAGGAACACAATGAYCAGCGACAGCGTGTASAGMATCGGYTCCTGCGAACCGGCCAGGCGCTCCTCATAGGACTGGCCGGACCACTCGAAGCCGAAGCCCGGCGGCAGCTTGGCGAAGTTCTCTTCCATGATTTTCATGGCTTCGCCGGTACTGCGCCCCGGTGCCGCCTGGCCAGCGATCTTCACTGCCGGCAGGCCGTTGTAACGCTCCAGGCGCGGCGAGCCCATGATCCACTTGGAAGTGGCAAAGGCGGCGAACGCAACCATGTCGCCATTCTTGTTCTTCACGCGCAGCTTGGTCAGGTCGTCGGGCAGCTTGCGGTCGCTGCCTTCGGCCTGGGCAATCACCTTGCGCACTCGGCCTTCGTAGATGAAGTCGTTCACGTAGGCGGAGCCGAACGCGATGGCCAGCGTCGAGTTGATGTTGGCAACCGAAACGCCCAGCGTGCGCGCCTTCTCGCGGTCGATGTCGATCTGCAGCTGCGGCGCGTCTTCCTGGCCTTCGGGGCGTACACCCACCAGCGCAGGATTCTTCGCGGCCATGCCGAGCATCATGTTGCGTGCTTCCATCAGCTTGGTGTGACCCTGGCCGGTGCGGTCCTGCAGGCGGAAGTCGAAGCCCGAGGAGTTACCGAGCTCGGAAATTGCCGGCGGGTTCAGCGGGAAGATGATGGCGTCCTTGATGAAGGACAGCGCACCGAACGCCCGGCCAACCAATGCCTGCGCGGTCTCGTTGGCACCCGTGCGCTCCTTCCAGTCCTTCAGGCGCACGAACGCGATACCGCCGTTCTGGCCGCGGCCGAAGAAGGAGAAGCCCGCCACGGTGATCATCTGGTCCACCACCTTGGATTCCTTCTGCAGGTAGTAGTCCTCGATCTGCTTGAGCACGCCGATGGTGCGCTCCTGCGTGGCACCGTTGGGCAGCTGCACCACCGTGATCATGTAGCCCTGGTCTTCCTCGGGGAGGAAGGACGAAGGCAGGCGCTTGAACAGCACCACCATGCCGACGATGATGAGGGCGTAGATGATCAGGTAGCGGCCGCCACGCTTCAGGATGCGTGCCACCGTGCCCTGGTAGCCAGTGGCGGCGCGCGCGAAGGTGCGGTTGAACCAGCCGAAGAAACCCTTCTTCTCGTGATGATGCCCGGCCTCGACCGGCTTGAGCAGCGTCGCGCACAGCGCCGGGGTGAGCGTCAGCGCCAGCAGCGCCGAGAACGCGATCGACGAGATCAGCGACAGCGAGAACTGGCGATAGATGTTACCCACCGAACCCGAGAAGAACGCCATCGGGATGAACACGGCGGTCAGCACCAGCGTGATGCCGACGATGGCGCCGGTGATCTGGCCCATGGCCTTGCGCGTGGCGTCACGTGGCGAGAGTCCTTCCTCGCTCATGATCCGCTCGACGTTTTCCACCACCACGATCGCATCGTCCACCAGGATACCGATCGCCAGCACCATGCCGAACATCGTCAGCACGTTGATGGAGAAGCCGAATGCCAGCAGCATGCCCGTGGTGCCCAACAGGGCCACCGGCACCACCACCGTGGGGATGATGGTGGCGCGCATGTTCTGCAGGAACAGGTACATCACCAGGAACACCAGCACCACGGCTTCGACCAGGGTCTTGATCACTTCCTCGATCGAGATCTTGACGAAGGCCGAGGTGTCGTAAGGCACCGAGTACTGGTAGTCGGCAGGGAAGAACTTGGACAGCTCTTCCATCTTGGCGCGCACCGCGGTGGCGGTGGCCAGCGCATTGCCGCTCGGGGCCAGCTTGATGGCGATGGCCGCCGACGGCTTGCCGTTGGTACGGGCCAGCGTGGAGTAATCGGCACCGCCGAGCTCGACGCGACCGACGTCCTTGACGCGCACCGAGGAGCCGTCCGGGTTCGTGCGCAACAGGATGTTGGCGAACTGCTCCGGCGTGCTGAGACGGCTTTCCGTGGTGACAGTGGCGTTGAGCTCCGTGCCCTGGGGCGACGGCGTGCCGCCAAGCTCACCCACGGCGACCTGCACGTTCTGCTCCGAGATGGCAGCGGTCACGTCTTGCGGCGTCAGGTTGTAGCCGGTCAGCTTGGCCGGGTCCACCCAGATGCGCATGGCGTACTCGGTACCGAACAGGTCGGCCTGGCCGACGCCCGGCACGCGACGGATCGAATCGATCAGGCTGGCCGAGACGTAGTTACCCAGCTGGATAGCATCGGCCTGCCCGGACTTGGACGAGACCGTCAGGAACATCATGTAGTTGTTCCCGGCCTTGTCCACGCGCACGCCCTGCTGGCGCACCTCCGCCGGCAGGCGCGCTTCCACGCGCTTGAGGCGGTTCTGCACCTCGACCGAGTTCAGGTCGATGTTGGAGCCCGGCTGGAAGGCGATCGTGATCGTCGACAGGCCGGTGGCTTCGCTGGTGGAGTTGTAGTAAAGCAACCCGGGAATGCCGTTGAGCTCTTGCTCGATCACCGAAGTGACCGAGTCTTCAAGCGTCTTGGCGGATGCGCCCGGATAGGTCGCCGTCACCGAGATCGTCGGCGGCGCGATGTTGGGGTACTGGGCGATCGGCAGTTGCACGACCGACAGCAGGCCCCCCAGCACGATGATCAGCGCGAGCACCCACGCGAACACCGGCCGGTCAATAAAAAACTTGGCCATAAAACTGGCTCCCTTCGTTTTGCGCTGTGATTAGCCCTGCTTGGCGTCGGTCTTGTCAGCGGTCACCGCGGCTGGAGCAGAAGCGCCGCCGGCGGCAGGCTGCGCGGCAGGCGCCGAAGCGGCGGCGGTCTTCGAGACAAACGGCACCGCCTTGGCGGGCGCGCCGACCTTGACCTTCTGCAAGCCCTCGACGATCACCTTCTCGCCACCCTTGAGGCCTTCGGTGACGATCCAGTTCTCGCCGATCGCCTGGGGTGCCTTGACCGGCACCGAAGCCACGTTGCCGTCGCCGCCGACCACCAGCACCGATGCGCCCTGGCCGGTGCGGATCAGCGCGCGCTGCGGCACGGTCAGCGCGTTCTCGTCCACGCCCTGCTCGATCTTGACGCGCACGAAGGTGCCCGACAGCAGTTCCCGCTTGGGATTGGGGAATTGCGCGCGCAGCGTGATGGCGCCGGTGGTCGGGTCGACCGTCATGTCCGAGAACAGCAGCTTGCCGGTTTGCGCGTACTCGCGGCCATCCTCGATAAACAGATGGACGCGCGCGCCGCCGTCGACGCCCTTGACCTGGCCGCTCTCGATGGAGCGGCGCAGCTTCATCACTTCGCTGGCGGGCTGGGTGAAGGTGACCCAGATCGGGTCCACTTGCTCGACCGTGGTCAGCTTGGTGGCTTCGCCGCTGCCTACCAGCGCGCCTTCGGTCACCAGCGCACGGCCCACGCGGCCACTGATGGGCGCGGTCACGGCCGTGTAGCCGAGATTGATCTGGGCGGTGGAGACGGCGGCCTTGGCCGAGGCGATGTCGGCGGTGGCCTGGCCGGCGGCGGCCACGGCTTCGTCATATTCCTGCTTGCTCACCGCATTGACGGCGACCAGTGGCTTGTAGCGCTCGGCCTTCTGGCGCGCCGCCACGGCATTGGCCTCGGCACGGGCAAGGCTGGCCTTGGCCGACTCGAGTTGGGCCTGGTAGGGCGCAGGGTCGATCTTGAACAGCAGCTGGCCAGCCTTCACCTCGCCGCCCTCGCTATAGTTGCGGGACAGCACGATACCTGCGACCCGCGCCCGCACTTCGGCGGTACGCACGCCTTCCAGGCGGCCAGGCAGTTCGTTGATGACGGAAACGGTGGTGGGCGTGACGGTGACGACACCCACTTCCGGCGGCGGCATGGCGCCGCCCTGCGGCTTCTTGTCGCCACAGGCGGAGAGCGCGAGCGCCGACAGAACAGCGGCGGCAACGCAAGTGATACGTTGGGACTTCCTCATCGATAACCCCATGATGGCAATTTGAGATCGGCCGCATGAGTTCCCGGTGTCGTGTCCGGATACGGCGCGGCCCGCCGTCCTGCAAAGCGCCGGAAAGCGGGCAAAAAGTTTGATGCTAGCCACAATTGGCAACGCTGGCGTGACGCTTGCGACGAACGGTTGCCAATTAGTAACGACATGCCGACATGGCACCGCGAAATGAAGGAGGGCGCTGCGGTGCCGTTCGGCCGATAGACTGGCCGAAAGTCAGGCGAACGCGTATTATATATACATTCAAGCATGTATGTAAGAACTTGTTGCAATGCGGCGATAAGCACCCCGCACACCGGTCCTCATGTACCGGCACGGCGCGCACGTGCACAGGCGGACCCCACCCCTGCATTCAGGGAGACAGAACCAGACCGGTCCTTCGTGGCCGGCATCAGAGAACATCATGGTCAGACGCACCAAGGAAGAGGCGCTTGAAACACGCCATCGCATTCTCGACGCGGCCGAGGCCGTCTTTCACGCCCGCGGCGTTGCCCGTCCCTCGCTAGCCGATATCGCCGAAGCAGCCGGCGTGACGCGCGGCGCCATCTACTGGCATTTCAAGAACAAGAGCGACGTTTTCGCCGCCATGTCCGACCGCGTCCACCTGCCGCTCGAAGCACTGTGCGAGCCGGAACGCATTGCGAGCCAGGAAGACCCGCTGGGCAGCATTCGCGACATCTGCGCCTTTGTGCTGCGCCAGACCGTGGAAAACCCGCAATGGCGGCGCGTGTTCGAGATCGTGTTCCACAAGTGCGAAATGGTGGAGGACAACGGCGCCATCTTCGAGCGGCAGCGCCAGTCGCACCAGGAAGGCACGGTGAAGATGCGGGAGCATCTGCGCATGGCCGTGGAGCGCGGGCAGTTGCCGGCCGACCTGGACCTGGACTTGGCCGTCAATGTGTTCCACGCCTCCATCGGCGGCATGCTGTCGCACTGGCTGTTCGCGCCCGACGATTTCGATCTCGAGACCAATGCCGAGCGCGTGTCCGACGCCTTCATCGACACCCTCAGGCTGTCGCCGGCCCTGCGCAAAGGCTATGTGCCGCGCCCCGTCCCGGAGCTCAAGGCGGAAGTGGATTCAATGTGCCAGGAAGCACAGAAAGCGCAGACCGCTCTGAGCGCGCAGAAGCTAGCCGGGAAATCGTAAGCGGCCATCGCAAGCGGCCGCTCAGCCGCGCACGGCGTCGCGCCAGCGCGCCAGGAAGGTCCGTTTGCGCAGCGTATCCTGCGCCGCCAGCAGGCCGGGGCCCACGCTGATCGGCTTGAGCGCGTAGCCCAGCCGCTCGGCCAGCGCCGCGGCGGTGTGCTCGCTGTCGGTATCGGTACGGATCGTGTAGAGCTGCGAGGCAGTCTGCCCGAGCAGGGTCTGGCCAGCGCGCGAGAGCAGGAAATCCAGCCATAGCCGCGCCGCGTTGGGATGCGGCGCGCGGCGCGCGACAAACGCCACGCGCGACATGACCAGCGTGTAGTCACGCGGGGCAATCACATCGATTTCGGCGCCGCGCTCCATCAGCGAGAGCGCGTAGGAGCCGAGCAGGTTGTAACCCATCACGAATTCACCGGAAGCGATGCGCTCGATCATGCTCGCGGTCGATGCCGACAACTGCACGCCGCAGCGGCCCAGGGCCTGGGCCAGATACCAGAACTCGTCGCCCATGCGTGCGTCCTGCTGCGCCAGCAGATAACCCACTCCTGACTTTTCCACATCGTAGGTCACTACCCGCTGGCGCCAGCGCGGCGTGTTCTCCTGCAGCAGGCGCGCCAGGCCGGTGCGGCTTTTCGGCACTTGCATGCCGGCGAAATGGCGGCGGTTGTAGACGATCACGGCGGGCTCGAAGGTAGTGCCCCAGGCTTCGTCGCGCCATGCCGCCCAGGCCGGCAGGCCGGCGCGCTCCGGCGAGGCGTAGCGCAGGGCATGGCCATCGTTGACCAGCTTGATCTGCAGGTCCATCGCCGTGCTCCACAGCACGTCGGCATAGTCCGGTCCGGCCGCCTGCCCCGCGCCCAGGCGCGCGCTCTCCGTCAGGAAACGATCGTTCAGCTCCAGCGTATTCAGATCCTGGTAGCGCACCTTGAGGCCGGGGTAACGCGCCTCGAACGCTGCCACCAGCGGCCGCGCGATCTCCACGTCGGTGGAAGCATGCACATTGACCATGCCCTCTTGCAGCGCCCGCGCAATGATCTCGGCATAGCCCGCCGGGTAGCCGGCCGGCACCGGCGGGCCGGCCTGGGCGCGCGCGCCGCCGCTTAGCCCGGCAC
>NZ_JBFTLX010000216.1:0-12357 GCF_056396665.1 Cupriavidus sp. 05T313
GCGCGGCGGCGCGCACCGCGCGGATCGCCGTCAGGTTGTGCGGTTGATGCAGCGGCGCCAGCGRCACCAGCGCTTCGAGCTTGCCGATCACTTCGTCATCGATCTTCACCGCCGCGGAAAAATCCGCGCCGCCGTGGACCACGCGATGGCCGATCGCCACTGGCGGCGCGTCGCGCAGGCCGATGCTGAGCACCAGCCGGATCAGGCGGAAGGCCGCGTCGTGATCGGCGACCTGGTCCACCGGGAAGCGTTCGTCGGCTACCACGCGGCCGTCCGCCATCTTCGCGGTCAGGCGGGGCGAGACGCCGATGCCTTCGATCTGCCCGTGCGCGCTGAGCACCGGGTTGATGTCGGTGTTGGCGTGCGCGGCATCGGGCACCGCATAGACGGAGACCTTGACGCTCGACGAGCCGGCGTTGACGACCAGGATGGTGGGGTGGGTGACACTCACGCGGGCATCTCCTGTGCAAAGGAATGGTTGGACGCTCAGATCGCCGTGGGCGTCCCGACGGTGCGGCGCGCATGCGCCAGCAGCACGGCAATCGCGCAACTGGCGATGCGCGCGCGCACGGTGTCGGCGCGGCTGGTGAGGATGATCGGCACGCGCGCGCCCAGCACGATGCCGGCCGCCTCGGCGCCGGCCAGGAAGGTGAGCTGCTTGGCCAGCATATTGCCGGCTTCGAGATCGGGCACCAGCAGGATGTCGGGGTCGCCCGCCACCTCGGAGACGATGCCCTTGGTAACGGCGGCTTCGCGGCTGATGGCATTGTCGAAGGCCAGCGGGCCATCGAGGATGCCGCCTTCGATCTGGCCGCGCCGGCTCATCATGCACAGCGCGGCAGCGTCGATGGTGGAGGGGATCTTGTCGGTCACGGTTTCCACCGCCGACAGGATCGCCACCTTGGGCCGCTCGATGTCCAGCACGCGCAGCAGGTCGATCGCGTTGCGGCAGATATCGGCCTTGTCGTTGAGGTTGGGAAAGATATTGACCGCGGCGTCGGTGATGAACAGCGGCTTGTGATAGGTCGGCACGTCCATCGCAAAGACATGCGAGAGGCGGCGGCCGGTCCGCAGCCCCGTTGCCGCGGCGGTGACTTCCTGCAGCAGTTCGTCGGTGTGCAGGCTGCCCTTCATCAGCAGCTCCGCCTCGCCGGCGCGTATTGCCGCGACGGCGCGCGCGGCGGCGGCGTGGCTGTGTGGCGCGTCGATCAGCACGGCGTCGCCCAGGTCCAGCGCGTTGGCGTCAGCTACCTGGCGGATGCGGGCCTGGGGCCCGACCAGCAGCGGCACGATCAGGCCGAGGCGCGCGGCCTCCAGCGCGCCGCCGAGCGACGAGGCGTCGCAGGGATGCGCCACCGCGGTGGGAATGGCTGGCAGGTCTTGGCAGCGGGACAGCAGGACGGCGTACTTGTCGAGAGTCTGGGTCATCGGCTTTCCAGTGCGTCGGGTTGCGGTGCAGCGGCGCGGCGGACATGCTGCGTCGCGCAAAAACAAAGCCAAGTATAGGCCATGTTTCCGGCAGCACGGTGACAGCTGCGTCGCGGCTTGTGTTGGGTCATGGCACTACCGATCCGCCCATGCAGCGGGTTGTCAAGCTGGGTGAGGACTGGTAGATTGCGTCGTGCTGCATGGCAGCAATTCCATGCCGCCGCGCTGGAATTGCCTGCCTCCAACGCCACACCGAAGAGGGGAAGCCGAGTGAACGCACGTGTACCCGCCACCCAATCCGGCACCGCTGCCGCCGGCCAGTTGCCGTCCGCCAGCGACATGCCGCCGCTCTTGTCCGATGCGTTTTCCTACACGCTCGATGCCTGGCAGCGCGCCATCCTGTTGCTCGATATCCTGCGCGAGCGCGGCAACCAGACTTTCGAGCACGAACGCGAAGGCATGCCGCCGGTGCTGGTCTTCGAGCACGAGGTGGTGATCGACGGGCGCACGCTGGAGCAGCCCGCCAACTACGCCTTGCTGCGCATCCTGCCGCCGCCGGGCATGGCCACCGACGACACCAAGCGGCCCTTCGTGGTGATCGACCCGCGCGCCGGACATGGTCCCGGCATCGGTGGCTTCAAGATCGACAGCGAGATCGGCATCGCGCTGCGCAGCGGCCATCCCTGCTACTTTGTCACCTTTTTCCCCGTGCCATGCCCCGGCCAGACCATCGAATGCGTGGCGCGCGCGGAGGCCCTGTTCCTGCTCACCGTGGCCGAGCGCCACCCGCGGGCGCAGGGCAAGCCGTTCGTGATCGGCAACTGCCAGGGCGGCTGGGCACTGATGATGCTCGCGGCCGCCGCGCCCGACCTGGTCGGGCCGATCCTGCTGGCGGGGTCGCCGCTGGCCTACTGGTCCGGCGTGCGCGGGCGCAACCCGATGCGCTATAGCGGTGGCCTGCTGGGCGGTTCGTGGCTGTCGTCCTTTACCGCCGATCTGGGCAACGGCCGTTTCGACGGGGCGTGGCTGGTACAGAATTTCGAGCAGCTCAATCCGTCCAACACCTACTGGAAAAAGCTCTACGACGTCTACGCGCGGGTCGATACCGAGCGCGAGCGCTTCCTGGAGTTCGAGCGCTGGTGGGGCGGCCACTTCCTGCTCAACCGCGCCGAGATCGACTGGATCGTGCAGAACCTGTTCGTCGGCAATCATCTCACCGCCGGCGAGGTGCGCAGCGCGGACGGCAGCGTCGCGGTGGACCTGCGCAATGTGCGCTCGCCCATCGTGGTCTTTGCCTCCTGGGGAGACAACATCACGCCGCCGCAGCAGGCGCTGAACTGGATTCCCGATCTCTACGCCAGCGTCGACGAGATCGTCGCCAACGACCAGGTCATCGTCTACTGCCTGCACGAGAAGGTCGGGCATCTCGGCATCTTCGTCTCGGCCGGCGTGGCCAACCGCGAGCACACGGAGCTGTTCTCCGCGCTCGACCTGATCGATGTGCTGCCGCCCGGCCTGTACGAAGCGCGCATCGAGGACATCGCGCCCGGCACCTCGCACCTGGATCTGATCGAAGGGCGCTACCTGATGCGCTTCGAGCGCCGTACCATCGACGATATCCTGGCGCTGGACGATGGGCGCGACGACGAGCGCCCCTTCGAGGTGGTGCGGCGCGTGGCCGAGATCAACCAGCGCCTCTACGACACGTTCGCCTCGCCGGCGATGCAGGCCATGTCCAACGAACTGGGCGCGTACACCATGCGGCAGATGCATCCGGCCCGTCTCGAGCGCTCGCTGGTGTCGGACGCGAATCCGTGGATGGCGTGGCTCGCCGCCTTCGCCCCGGCGGTGCGCGAGGCTCGGCAGCCGGTGGCGCCGGACAATCCCTTCGTCACGCTGGAGCGTGCGGTCTCCGACACCATCGTGCGCACGCTCGACGCCTGGCGCGACCAGCGCGATGCCCTTTACGAGCAGACCTTCGAAGCGCTCTACCAGTCGCCGTGGCTCTCCGCGCTGGTCGGCTTCTCGCCGGGCGCCGAAAAGCGCGGCCCGCCGCCGCTGAGCGCGGCGCTGCGACAGGAACTGGCCGCGCGGCGCATCCATGAGGCGGAAGCCGGGATTGCGCAGGGCACTGCGCTGGACGCCTTCATGCGCATCCTGGCCTATGTGGCGGACGAAAACGCCAGTATCGAGGAGCGTCCGTTCAACCTCATGCGGCAGATGGCGCGCGAGCACCTGCAGCAGCAACCGGACATTGCCACGGTCAAGGCCGCGGTCAGGCGGCAGAGCTTTATCGTCGGCCTCGATGCCGGGCGCGCGGTGGCCGCGTTGCCGCTCCTGGTGCCGGACAGCACGCAGCGCCATCGCATCATGATGGCGATCCACCGCATCCTTACCGTAGCCGGACCGCTCGATGGCGGCCGCCTGGCACGCTATCGCGAGGTGGCGAGCGTGATGGGCACCGACCATACGCTGCGRCAGGCGGCGGCGGAGGCCGCGCCCGCCGTGGCGCCCGTTGCTTCCCCGGTTTCTCCGGCTTTGCCGCTTGCGCCGGAGGATCCGGCAGCAGTCGCAGCCCCGCGCGCGGTGCGCAAGCCGGCATCGCCCGAGGCCGCGGCACGTGCGCGCAAGGCAAGCGCCGGCGCGGCCGGCGCCGCCAGGCCGGCAAGAACCGTCAAGGCCTTGCCGCGGCGCGGCGGCAAAAAGGGAAGTTAAGCCAGCGCCGGTGGCGCGCATTGACTGAGAGCGAGGGACATCATGGTGCAAGTACCCAATCCTCCATTGCTGGGCGCGCGCGTGCTGGTGGTCGGCGTGGCCAATGCCGAGTCCATCGCGTGGGGCTGCGCGCGGGCTTTTCGCGAACTGGGCGCCGAACTGGCGATCACCTATCTCAACGACAAGGCCTATCCGCATGTGGCGCCGCTTGCCGAAGCGGTGGGCGCGACGATCCTGATGCCGCTCGACGTGGAGGTCGCCGCGCAGGAGCAGGCACTGTTCGAGCGCATCGCGCAGCAATGGGGCCGGCTTGACGCGATGGTGCACTCGATCGCCTTCGCGCCCAAGGCCGACCTGCAGGGCGGATTGCTGAACTCGTCCGCAGACGGCTTCGCGCGCGCCATGGATGTGTCCTGCCATTCCTTCGTGCGCCTGGCCCGGCGCGCGGCGCCGCTGATGAGCGCGGGCGGCAGCCTGTTCGCGATGAGCTACGAGGGCGCCAACCGGGTGGTGCCCAACTACAACCTGATGGGGCCGGTCAAGGCCGCGCTAGAGGCTTCGTGCCGCTACCTGGCGCACGAACTGGGTCCGCGCGGCATTCGCGTGCACGCCATCTCGCCGGGACCGCTAAAGACCCGCGCTGCATCCGGTCTCAAGGATTTCGGGCAATTGCTGGCGGACGCCGCGGGCCGGGCCCCGGTGGGCGAGCTGGTCGACATCATGGATGTGGGCTTTGCCACCGCCTACCTCGCCACGCCCTACGCGCGGCGGATTTCCGGCAACACGGTCTACGTCGACGGCGGCGTGCACATCATGGGCTGAGGCGCCGGCCGGACCAATGCCCCGTGGGCTGGCCACGACCTGCCACGGGCCGCCTACAATGAGCTAAACAACGGAGGCCTGTGCCGCCCGCCACGTGCGCGCTGCCTCATATCTGGAGCCAGACATGAAGGTACTCATCCGGGGCCTCCACCGCGATGTGACCGAACAGATGCTGCGCGACAAGCTGGCGCCCTACGCGCCGGTCAAGTCCGTGGAGCTGGTGCGCGAGGGCGATCCGGATCATCCGTGGGCCTGGGTCAACCTGGATGTCGATCCCTTTACCGCGTGGCGCCTGCTGCGCCAGCTCGATCGCCAGTATTTCGCCGGCAGCATGATGCGCTGGTACATCCCCGCCCACCAGGGCTGACGCAGAACGCCGCCTGGCGCCGCCCGCGGGCCTTTGCATTAAGATTAGCGGCTTCTGCCACTCTGCTGCGCTCCCACGGGGTAGCGCTCTCCCGCATGCTCGAACTCGACGGTGCGATCTGGTTCCGCTCAGGCTCCCAGGACTGGGGTGGCCGCGAGCGTATCGCCCTGCTGGCCGCGATCGGCGAGCATGGCTCGATCACGGCGGCGGCCAAGGCGGTCGGCCTGAGCTACAAGGCCGCCTGGGACGCCATCGACGCGATGAACAACAGCGCCGGCGAGCCGCTGGTGGTGCGCGCAGCCGGTGGCAAGGGCGGTGGCGGCACGGTGCTCACGGAGCGCGCCGCCAGCCTGATCCGCACCTACCGCGCGCTGGAGCAGGAGCACCAGCGCTTTATCGCCCACCTTGGCCACCTCGGCGAGACCGCGCAGGATGACCTGCACCTGATGCGGCGCTTCATGGTCAGGACGAGTGCCCGCAACAAGCTGTTCGGCACCGTCGCGGCGATCCGCGGCGGTGCCGTCAACGACGAGGTCACGCTGGCGCTCGCGGGCGGCCAGCAGGTGGTTGCCACCATCACCCATGAGAGCGTGGAGACGCTGGGCCTCGCGCCAGGCATCGAAGCCTTTGCCCTGATCAAGGCTTCATCGGTCCTGCTCGGGCTGCCCGACCCCACGCTGCGGCTGTCGGCGCGCAACCAGTTGCCGGGCGCGGTGAGCCGGGTGCTGCCTGGCGCCGTCAATGCCGAGGTGGCGCTTGAACTGGACGGCGGCGGCACCGTGGTGGCCGTCGTCACCAACGAGAGCGTTAGCGCGCTGGGGCTGTCCGATGGCAGCCGCGCGCTTGCCATCTTCAAGGCGTCGAGCGTGATTCTCGGCATCATGGGCTGAGCCCTGCGCGCGTCAGGCGGGATCCAGCGGCTTGCTCAGCAGTACTGTGGTGAAGCCGCTGTGCCAGCTTTCGTCGGGGTAGAATTCCACCTCGGCATAGCCGTGGCGCTGGTAGAAGGCACGGCTCCCCACGTTGAATGCATCCGTCTCGAGCCTGGCCTGCCGATGACCCGCCGCTGCCATCGCGGCTTCCGCGTGCGCCAGCAGCGCGCTGCCCAGTCCGCGTGCCTGCCAGCGTGGCGACACATGCAGCGCCCAGACGAAGTCGTTCTCCCAGTCCACCATGCCGGCCACCGTGCCGTCCACGCAGGCGAGGTGGAACCCTGCCAGCCGGCTACGGACATAATCGCCGATCTTGTCGCCCTGGGCGAAGCGCATTGCCGCCTCGGGCGTGAGCTGCGGCTGCCACGTGGTGAGATAGGTTTCGGTGAGGATGGTGGCGACGGCCAGGGCATCGGACGGGCCGGCGCGCCGGATCTGCGGGCTTGAGGATGGTGTGTGCATGCCCGCAAGGATAGCCGGGCTGCCGCGTGAAGACCACGCGGCAGCCAGCCGACGCAAGAAAACCAGAAACATCAAAAGCACAATAAACAAACCAACGATGCACAGGAATCTGCACGAAGCAAACCGGTTGCCGTGGAATACCTCCTCGGTAGCCCACAACAGCCACAAGGGCGCCCAGGCGGCCTTCTTCCGCGCCGGCGGATGCACGCAGTTCCCGGAGGAAATGACGCTGCCGATGTCGGGCCTGGTGGCCGCTGCGAGGGGTTGAGCATGGACGCTGCCATTGCGGGGTTTAGCCTCGGCCTGTCGCTGATCCTTGCCATCGGTTCGCAGAATGCCTTCGTGCTGCGCCAGGGCCTGCGCCGCGAGCATGTATTCTGGGTTTGCCTGGTGTGCGCCATGTCCGATGCCGCGCTGATCCTGATGGGCGTGTCGGGGTTTTCGGTGCTGATGCGCAAGCTGCCCYGGCTGGGCGACGCCATGCGCTACGGCGGCGCGGCTTTCCTGCTGTGGTACGGCGCGCGCAGTTTCTGGACGGCGTGGCGTACGTCCGGCGTACTCGCGCCCAGCGAAGCCGAGCCCAGGCCGCTGGCTGCCACGCTGGCGGTATGCCTGGCGCTGACCTGGCTCAACCCCCATGTCTACCTCGACACGGTGATGCTGATCGGTTCCGTATCGACCCAGTTCGCGGGCCACACGCAAGCCTTCGCGGCGGGCGCCGTGGTGGCCTCCTTCCTCTTCTTCTTCGCGCTCGGCTATGGCGCGGCCTTGCTCCGGCCGGTGTTCGCCAGACCATCCGCATGGCGCGTGCTGGAGATTGTCATCGGCATTACCATGTGGGTGATTGCCGCCAGGCTGCTGTTGTCCTGAGCGGCATACAGCGCCCGTACCGGAAATACCGCATGCCGAGAAACATAGAGATCAAAGCGCATATCGCCAGCCTGGAGGCGCTGGTGCCCCTGGTGGCGCCGCTGGCCGACCATGGCCCCGAGCTGATCTTGCAGGACGATACCTTTTTTGCCTGTCCCAACGGCCGGCTCAAGCTGCGTGCCTTCCCGTCCGGCGAGGGCCAGCTGATCTTCTACGCGCGTGCCGACCAGGCCGGGCCGAAGGAGAGCCACTACATCATTTCGCCGGCCGCCGAGCCTGACACCCTGCGCGCGGCGCTGGCCGCGGCCTGGGGCGAGAACGGGCGCGTGCGCAAGGCCCGCGCCTTGTTCCTGGTGGGCCGCACGCGGGTGCATCTGGACCGCGTGGAGGGGCTGGGGGATTTTCTGGAACTGGAGGTGGTGCTGGCGGACGGGGAACCCGCCGAAGCCGGCGTGGCCGAGGCACATGCGCTGCTGGGCAAGCTGGGCGTCGCACAAGGGCAATTGATCGAGACGGCCTACGTGGATCTGCTGCGCGCGGCCGCCGCGGGGAACTAGCCGCGCGCGCCGGCGCGTTCAGACGACGTGCGCGGAAGCCGGCGCGTACACCTGCGGATGCCCCTTGACCGGGGCCGCACCGAAGATCCGGCCTTCGCGCACTTCCAGCACGTGGTCGCCGAGCGCTTCCACGTCGTCGGGGTCGTGCGAGATCACCAGCATCGGTACTTCCAGGTTGGCCTGCAGCGCGCGCAGCTCGGCGCGCATGCGCACGCGCAGCGCCGGGTCCAGCGCGGAGAAGGGTTCATCCAGCAGCACGATATCCGGCTGCGCCACCAGCGCGCGCGCCAGCGCGGCACGCTGCTTCTGGCCACCGGAGATTTCGCCGGGGTAGTTGTCCGTAATCGCGCCCAGGCCGAAGGCATCGATCCAGCGCCGGGCTTCCGGGTGGCTGGCACCGCGGCGCGGGTTGCGCCAGCCGCGCGCCAGCCCGAAGGCGATGTTCTGCGCGACAGTCAGATGCGGGAACAGGGCGTAGTCCTGGAACAGATAGGCCACGCGCCGCTCCTGCGGGCGCACATTGATGCGTGCCTCGCTGTCGAACAGCGTGCGGCCGTTCAGTACGATGCGGCCGCTGTCCGGTGTCAGCAACCCGGCGATGGCCCGCAGCGTCAGGCTCTTGCCGGCGCCCGAGGGCCCGAACAGGGCGATGCGCCGGCTGTCCGAGTCAAACGCGATATCCAGCGCGAAATGGCGGTCCGCTGAACCGAGCTGCTTGCGTACGGTGACTTGCATGGTCATGGCGGATCTACCGGAACGCCTTGCGCGTGGGCGGCACCAGCCGGCCGGCAGCCACCAGCAGCACCACGCAGGTGACAGAGGTGACCAGCACCAGCAGGTTGGCGGTGTTGTCGTCGCCGGCCTGCACGGCCTCGTAGATGGCAACGGACAAGGTCTGCGTGCGGCCGGGCAGGTTGCCCGCCACCATCAGCGTCGCGCCGAATTCTCCCAGCGCGCGGGCGAAGGCCAGCAGCACCCCGGCAATGATGCCGCGCGATGCCAGCGGCAAGGTCACGCGAAAGAAGATGCCGGCCTCCGGCGTGCCGAGCACGCGCGCGGCGTCTTCAAGCTGGGCGTCCACGCCTTCGAAGGCGGCGCGCGCCGACTTCAGCACCAGCGGGAACGCCACGATGGTGGAGGCCACCACCGCGCCTTGCCAGGTAAAGACCAGTTCGATGCCGAGCCGTCCGAGCCATTCGCCGAAGACGCCACGGCGCCCGACCAGCACCAGCAGGTAGTAGCCGAGCACGGTGGGCGGCAGCACCAGCGGCAGCGTCAGCAGGGCGTCCACCACGTCGCGCGCGGCCGATTGCCAGCGCGACAGCGCAAACGCCGCGCCCACGCCGAGCACGGCATTGAGCACCGTCGCCCAGCCTGCCACCTTCAGCGACAGCGAGAGCGGTACCCAGACAGCTTCCAGGGTGGTCATCGGGATTGACGCCCGCCGGCGAGGCCGGGCAGGCGGTGCAGTGAGTTCGGGTTGACGGCGGCGCGCGAGGGTTCAGGGTTCAAGGCTTGAGGAATCCGTACTTGGCCAGCACCGCCTGGCCTTCCGGCGACAGCACATAGCTGAGGAACGCCGCGGCTTCCGCTGGCTGCTTCGAATTCGCAGTGACGGCGATCGGATAGGTCACCGGCTGGCGCGTCGCCACCCGCAGCGCCACCTTGACCTTCTCCGGCATGATGGCCGCATCGGTGGCGAACACGAAGCCGGCATCCACCTCGCCGCGCGCCACGTAGTCCAGGCTCTGGCGCACGTTCTGCGCCATCACGCCCTTGGCCGACACGGCATCCCACACGCCGGCCGCTTCCAGTGCGCCCTTGGTATAGCGGCCCACCGGCACCGATGCCGGGTTGCCGAAAGCCACCCGCTTGAATTCGGGGCGGCCCAGGTCCTGCAGCTTGCTGACTTCCAGCTTGCTGTCCGCCGGCAGGATCAGCGCGAGCTGGTTGGCGGCGAAATCGCGGCGCGAGGCGGGCTGCACCACGCGCTCGGTCACGGCCTTGTTCATCGCGTCCTGGTCGGCCGAGGCAAACACGTCGGCCGGCGCGCCATTGACGATCTGCTGCATCAATACGTCGGAAGCGCCGAAATTGAGCACCACCTTGGTCTGCGGGTGGGCGCGTTCGTAGGATTCCGCGAGCGACTTGAAGGCATTGGTCAGGCTGGCCGCGGCGGATACCACCAGGTCGGCGCCGAAGGCGGCGGGCGCGGACAGCGCCAGCGTGGCGGACAGCAGCAGGCCGGCCGCCAGCGAGGCGGTGCGGCGGGCGCCGCGCGGGAGGCGGGACTGGGCAGGCAGCGGGGTGGCGGGCAGTTGCATGGGCATGGTGGTGGCGACGGTTGGATAGCAGGCCAGGCAGGCAAATGCCGCCTGCCAAAAGCGCAATATATGACGGTATATAACGCGGCGTCAATGACACGTTCTGTCAGGACTGGGCATCGTGAATGGTTCGCTCCGGTCCGCGCCCGCCGTCACAGCGGCGTAATGCGCGCGTCACTCTGCTGCCATTTGCGCTCGGGACAATGTCCGGCTCCAGGCACAACAAGAAAGAAGGGAGCCACAAATGACCAGCAGTCCGACCGTCGCCACGCGAGCGTGTGCCGTCATCGCTTCGTCCCGGATCTCCGGTGTCTCCAGGCTTTCCGCCATAGCCGCCGCCGTGGCCGCCACCGCGCTGCTGGCCGCCTGCGGCTCCGACGATAGCCCCGCCGGCACGGGCGCCACGCCGCAGGGCGGCAGCGTCACGGCTGGCACCAAGGCCACGCTGGCCCTGCTGGAAACCACCGACCTGCACACCAATGTGCGCAGCTACGACTACTTCAAGCTGGCCGAGGACAAATCTTTCGGCTTCGAGCGCGTGGCGACCCTGATCAAGCAGGCCCGCACCGAATTTCCCAACACGCTGCTGCTGGACAATGGCGACACCATCCAGGGCACGGCGCTGGCGGACTACCAGGCCCAGGTCAACCCGCTCAAGTGCGGCGACACGCTGGCCATGTACAAGGTGATGAACGCCGCGAAGTTCGACGGCGGCGGCATCGGCAACCACGAATTCAACTACGGGCTGGGCTACCTGAACCAGGTCACGGGCAACCGCTTCAACGTCGACGGCTTGCCGGACCCGACCGTGCAGACGCCGTGCGCCGGCCCGGCCTTCCCGCAGGTGCTGRCCAACGTGTACAGCGTGCGCACGCGCGCGCCGCTGTTCCAGCCTTACACCATCATCACCCGCCAGATCACCGCCACGGGCCCCGACGGCAAGGCCGTCACGGTGCCGGTCAAGGTCGGCATCATCGGCTTCGCGCCGCCGGCCATCATGAGCTGGGACAAGCGCTGGCTCGACGGCAAGGTCTACACCGAAGGCGTGAAGGAAACCGCCGAGAAGTTCGTGCCCGAGATGCGCGCCAAGGGCGCCGACCTGGTGGTGGTGATCTCCCACGGCGGGCTCGATGCCTCCGCCTACTCACCCGCGATGGAGAACGGCAGCTGGCATCTTGCCAGGGTAGCCGGCGTAGACGCCATGCTGATCGGCCACTCGCACCAGGTCTTCCCGGACGCCACCAGCACGGTGGCGCAGTTCAACCTGCCCGGCGTGGACAAGGTGCGCGGCACCGTCAACGGCGTGCCCACCGTGATGGCCGACTACTGGGGCCGCCGCCTTGGCGTGATCAAGCTGCAGCTGGCGCATGACGGCACCCGCTGGGTGGTCGACAAGAGCGCCACCACGGCGGAGGCGCGCTCGATCCAGAACGCCGACAAGAGCTATGTGGCGCCCGATGCCACCGTGGCGGCGGCGGTCGAGGCCGAGCACCAGGCCACCATCGCCTACGTGAAGACGCCGATCGGCACCACCGACTACCGCATGAGCACGTACTTCGCCGACGTGGGCGATCCCGGCGCGATCCAGATCGTCAACCAGGCGCAGGCCGCCTACGTGAAGGACTATATCGCCGCCAACCTGCCGGCGCTGGCCTCGCTGCCGGTGCTGTCGGTGTCGGCGCCGTTCAAGAGCGGCTTCGGCGGCGGCAATGACTTCACGGACGTGCAGTCCGGCAACCTCGCCATCAACAATGCCGCGGATCTCTACCTCTACCCCAACACCATCTACGCGGTGAAGGTCAGCGGCACCGGTGTCAAGGCCTGGCTGGAGACGGCTGCCAAGCGCTTCAACCAGATCGACCCGGCGAAGACGGCGGACC
>NZ_JBFTLX010000217.1:0-12284 GCF_056396665.1 Cupriavidus sp. 05T313
GGTCTTGACCTCGAGCTTCGAGACCTTGCCGTTGGCAGTGAGCGGAAGGGTTTCCACAAAATGAATGCGCTTTGGCGCCTGTACCGAACCCAGGCGCTCCTTGACGAACGCCTGTAGCTCGGCAGCGTTGGCGGTGGCGCCGGCATGCAGTTGCACGGCCGCGTGCACGGCCTCTCCCCAGCGCGGGTCGTCCATGCCGAGCACGGCGCAGCGGCATACCGCGGGATGGGCGCCGAGCGCGTTCTCCACGTCGCTGGGGTACACGTTGAAGCCACCCGTGATAATGACGTCRCGCAACCGGTCTTTCAGGTACAGGTAGCCTTGCGCGTCCAGGTAGCCGCCGTCGCCCGTATGCAGCCAGCCATCGGCCAGTGCCTCGGCGGTCTTGCCGGGCTGGCGCCAGTAGCCGGACATGACGAGGTCGCCGCGCACCACGATCTCGCCGGTTTCGCCAGCCGGCAGCAACTTGCCATCGCGCCCCATGATGGCGAGTTCGGTCAGGCAGGTGGCACGGCCGACGCTGCCGTGGCGGGCGGGATCGCGCAATTCCCCGGCGGGCAGGAAGGCAATGATGCCGGGGGCCTCGGTTTGCCCGAACGAGGTCTCCAGGGTGCCGAAGACATCGATGGCCTGGGCAATCCGGTCTGCGCGCATCGGCGCTGCCGCATAGATCAGGTGCCGCAGCGCGGACCAGTCCCGTTCGCGCACGCCGGGCTCGTCCAGCAAATCGTAGATCAGCGTGGGCGGCATGAACACCGCGGTGATGCGCTCGCGCTCCAACTGGTCGAGCAGGGCGCGCGGCCTGGTCGAATCCGCCAGCACGAGGGTGCCGCCACGCGCGAACACTGGCAGCAGGAACGTGGATGTGCCGTGGGTGATGGAGGCCACGGCGAGATAGCGCTCGTCCTCGCGCAACTGCATCGCGGTGAGGATGGAAACCACCGTGGTGTTCCACGAACGCAGCGACTGCATGACCCCCTTGGGCGCGCCGGTAGTGCCGCCGGTGAACTTGATGGCCTGCGTTTCGCCAAGTTCGCGCTGCACGCGTAGCGGGACGCGGCCGCGCCAGGCAGCGAGCAGCGCGGCAATGCTGTCCGGGCCGGATGCCTGCGGCCCGCAGGCGATCACGCGGGCGCCAGGCGTGATCGTGCCGGATTGGCCGTGGCCGCTGTCTTCCACCACCAGGATGGACGCCTCGGTGAAGTCGACGATGCGGGCCCGTTCGTGGACCGAGGCGCGCGGATTCAGCGGCACCCAGCACTTGCCGGCGGCCAGCGTAGCCAGCAGCGCCAACACATGCTGCACGCTATTGCCGGCGCAGATGCCTACGCGCGATCCGGACGTGGGGTCCAGCGCCTGGAAGGCCGCTGCGAGCGCCAGCACCTTCTGCGTCAGTTCGCCGTAGGTCAGCGATTCTCCGGCGGCCTGCAATGCGATGCGCGCCGGCGTGGCGTTCGCGGTCCTCAGCAGATAGTCGATTGGCTGCATGCTTTCATCCGTTGCGTCTCGTTCATTCCTTTCATTCCTTTCATTCCGCGCGTGCTCCCGATACCTTTACGATCCTTGCCCATTTGCTCATCTCCTCATCGACGAATCTGGTAAATTCCGCTGCGCTCATCGGCGGGCTGCCTGCGTTCCTGTTGGTTCCGAGGTCGGTGCCGGTGTCGGCGCCCATTTCGGCGTAACGCTTGCGCAGCGCCGCGCTTGTCACAGCCTGGCCAACAGCGGCATTGAGCCGGTTCACAATGTCGGGGGGCGTATGTGCCGGCGCGAAGATGCCGCTCCAGTTGCTGACGGAGTAGCCAGGCACGCCGGCCTCGGCAACAGTCGGCACATCCGGGAGCGCGGACGAGCGATGCGCCGAGGTCACGGCGAGCGGGCGTACCAGGCCCTTGGCGATCAACGGCAGCGAGGTGGGCAGGTTGTCGAACATCAACTGCACTCGCCCGCCCATCAGGTCGGTCTGTGCGGGCGAGCCGCCGCGGTAGGGCACGTGCGTCAGTTGCGTGCCGGTCATATGCTCAAAGAGTTCACCGGACATATGAATGCTGCTGCCATTGCCGGACGAGCCCATCATCAACTGGCCCGGGTTGCGCTTGGCCAGCGCGATCAGCTCCTTCACATTGCGCGCCGGCAACGCGGGGTTGACGACCAGTACGTTGGCGCCGGAAGAGACCAGGGCCACAGGCTGGAAGTCTTTCTTCGGGTCGTAGGGAAGGTTGGCGTATAGCGTCGGGTTGATGCCATGGGTGCCGATCGTGCCCAGCAGCAAGGTGTAGCCGTCCGCCGGTGCATTGGCGACGGCGGCCGCGCCGATGTTTCCGCCCGCACCGGCGCGGTTCTCCACCAGCACCGGCTGCCCGAGGCTTTGCGTGAGCTGCTGGCTGAGCAGCCGTCCGAAAATGTCCGCAGTGCCACCGGGCGGGAACGGCACTACCAAGCGAATTGGCCGTGAGGGATAGGATTCGGCCAGTACCGGCCCCGCCGTGTGCAGGGCGAGCGCGGCCGCGACCGCACAGATCAGTCTGTGAAGCATGGGATGTCTCCGTTGTCGTTGTCATTGCCAGCGGCATGCTCCGGACCGAGCCGCGCCAGGCTTACTGCTCTCCGCCTGGCGGGATTCAGGACGGCGCGGACGCGATGCCTGCGCTTAGGCCACCGTCCACGGGAAGTTCCACTGCGTTGATATAGGAGGCTTGCGCCGAGAGTAGAAAGCGCACTGCATGCGCGACCTCCCAGGGCGTGCCTTGCCGCCCGAACGGCAAGGCGGCGGTGCGTCCGGGCCGCGCCGCGGAGGCCGCGCGGCCCATCGGCGTATCGATCAGGCCGAGCATGACCACGTTGGCGCGTATGTGGTTGGGCTGCCCGGCCAGCGCGGTCGCGCGGCACAGGGCACCGAGCGCCGCCTTCGAGGCTTCGTATGCCGGATTCATACCCGCGGGCAGCCTGGCCGCCACTGAAGACACGAATACGATGGCGCCGTGCATGGACATGAGCGGCAGGGCTTGCTGCACGGTCAGCATGTGCGCGCGCAGGTTGACCGCCATCACCTCATCCCAGCTGTCTGCCGTCAGTTCCGCCAGGGGCTCGCGGCGGCTAATGCCTACGTTCAGTACGAGTCCGTCGAGGCCGCCCAGCGCCGTCCGTGCGGCCTGCACCATGCCTTTGATGCCGGCGGCGCTGGCCACGTCGGCCGGGATGGCCACCGCGCCGCCGTCCCGCGCACTGCGTACGGTGAGTTCCGCTGCCTCGGTACTCTTGTCCGCGCAGGCGATGCTGGCGCCAGCGCGGGACAGGGTCATGCAGATGGCGCGTCCGTTGTTGACCGGATTTCCGGCATCGGCCGAAGGGAGTTGTCCGCCACCGACGACGAGGATGCGTCGGCCGCCCAGCGACCCACACGTGGTCTCGTCCGCAAGGTCGGCGCCGGGGGGCGCGGCTGCGGGGCGCGAAGGACGGTCTGGTTGCATTGGATAGTTTGGCGCTGTTTAAGTTGATGTTTGGGGAAATGTGAAAACGATTTCCGTTTGTGCTAACTTATCAGGCAACAAATTTGGCGTCCAACTGTGGAACGTTTTCATTAGGGAAGACCATGACGCAAAGGATTTCCGTCAGGGATGTGGCTGAGGCGGCGGGGGTTTCCATCGGCAGCGTGTCGCGTGTGCTGAACGGCACCGGCTATGCCAGCCAGGCGCTGCGAGCCCGGGTGCACGCGGCCGTGGAGGCACTGAACTATGAGCCCAGCTTTGCCGCCCGCCATCTGCGCACCGGGCGCAGCAAGACGGTCGGCTATCTGGTTTCGAATATCGGCAACCCGCTGCTTGCGGCGCATTTCAGCGAAGTCGAGAAGCATATGCAGGCCGCCGGGTACTCCATGTTGGTCGGCAATACACTGGACCAGCCACGGCGCGACCGCGAACTGGTTGCGCTGTTCGAGACCCGCCGGCTGGAGGGCATCATTGCCGCGCCGAGCCTGGAGAGCGCGGACCCCGCCGACAGCCTGTTCAGCGGCTGCAGCCTGCCGGTGGTGATTCTGGATCGGGAAACGCCTCTGCCAATGGATGCGGTCTATCTGGACCATCGTAGCGGTGTGAAGCAGGCGATGGCGTATCTCATTTCATTGGGTCACCGCCGCATCGCGCTTTTCGGGCCCGGCGAGCACATTCGTCCAGGGCGCGAAAAGCTGCTCGGCTACCGGGATGGGCTTGCGGAGGCGGGTTTGGTGTTCGACCCCGCATTAGTCTGCATGTCACGCTCGGCGATCGATTCGTCACGCACCCAAATGGCGGCCATGCTCGCTCTTTCCGCGCCCCCCACTGCAATCATCGGTCTAGGAACGCGCCTGCTCTCCGGAGCCATTTATGTTGCGCGCAAGGCGGGGCTGGATATTCCCAGAGACCTTTCGGTGATCGGCATCGGTACGCCGGAGACGCTTGAGTTGATGTATCCCCCGCTAACCACTTTACGCTTTGACATCGAGCGCGCCGCGGAGGCTGCCGCCCATCTGATGCTTGACCGGTTGGCCGGGGAGGGGGTGAGAGAGCCACGTATCGTGAGTGTGCCGCTTGACCTGGTTTTGGGTGAGTCGTGCGCAAAGGCGGCGTTCGGGCAGGACAGTGGGATTGCGCATGCGCCTGTGTCGGAATAAGCGAAGTCTTTAGGGGGCGGGAACTCGGACGTCCCCATACTTGCAACACAAGCGGTGCGCCAGTTGTTCGGCACCAGGGAAATCGCAGCACGCGCGGCGCGAAAATTTAGTATGATGGACGTCATGCCAAATATGAAAGCCAACGCTAGATACGCCGCCAAGGAAGCGTCGCACGAACGCATCGTGGCCGCGGCTGCCCGGGCTATCCGCCGAAGTGGTTATGACGGCACTGGCGTCGCCGACATCATGAAAGAGGCCGGTCTGACGCACGGAGCCTTCTATGCGCATTTCCCCTCGCGCGAAGCCATGCTGGCGGAAGCCGCGGATCGGGCGTGCGCGGAGTCCGCTGCGGTAGCGGCAGATGTCGTTGCCGGCGTCCCACCCGGGAAAGCCTTGGAGGCTGTGCTTTGCGCCTATCTCTCAAAGGACCACGTCGAGCAGATGGAGCTTGGATGCCCCTTGGCCGCGCTGGGCTCAGAAACACCGCGACAGGCGCCCGAAGTACGCCGAACGGTGACTCAACACACCAAGGCGATGATTGATCTTCTCGCCCGCCAGTCGCCTGACTGGGGACAGCCCGGTGCTCATGAACAAGCACTAGTGACCATCGCCACCATGGTTGGTGCTTTGCTGCTGGCTCGTGCAGTCGACGAGCCAGCTCTGTCGGACCGTCTGCGCGAGGCTGCGCTGAAGCACCTGGTCCCCCCTGGAATCTAACCCCCCGGATTCATGCCGCCTTCTCGCTCGCCGTTACATATGATGATCATAATGCGAAATGACCATGGTGCGCCTCTCGGGTGCCACGTTGAATGGCGTCGCATCGTGCATGCCGACGCGTTACCGGATCGCACAAACTGACGGAGAAATTTCATGAACAAACGCGGCAAGATTGCCCTCGTTACGGGGGCCTCCTCAGGTATCGGCCACGCCACCGCGGAGCGGCTCGCGAAGGCTGGCTACAGGGTGTTCGGTACCAGTAGGCGCATAGGCACTACCGGTCAGCGAGCGTTCGAGATGCTGCTTCTCGATGTAACCAAGGACGAATCCGTCGATGCGGCCGTCCAAAAGGTGATGGAGCGCGAAGGCCGTATTGATCTACTCGTCAACAACGCCGGGTTCGGGGTCGCTCCAGCGGGTGCGGAAGAGAGCTCGCTGGAGCAGGCCCGGTCGATATTCGATACGAACTTCTTTGGGATAGTCCGGATGACCCGGGCTGTCGTGCCACATATGCGCCGCCAAAGGGAAGGGCGCATCATCAACATCGGCTCCGTGCTTGGTTTCCTGCCGATGCCCTACATGGCGCTGTATTCCGCCACCAAGCACGCAGTCGCGGGCTATTCGGAATCGCTCGACCATGAGCTGCGCACGATGGGTATTCGCGTCTCGGTGGTCGAACCTGCCTACATCAATACGCCCTTCGATGCGAACCTGATGAAACCTGACGCCCCGCTCGATGTGTATCGCGATATTCGCGAGGGCGTGGAGAGACGGGTGAAGGAAGTTCTCGTGGGCGCGGACGGGCCTGAAGTGGTAGCCGAGGTCGTGTTGAAGGCAGCCATGGCAACGCATCCAAAGATTCACTACGCCCCCGGCCTCGCAAGCCGCATGCGACTGCTGCGCAGGTTCGCGCCGGCTAGCGTGCTGGATGCGGGGGTTCGAAAAGATCTGCGGCTCGAAGCATAGGCGGTAAGCCGCGCCGCCCGCTGTTTCTCACAAATCCCAATTTGAAAGAAGACGATGACATTCCAGGCGCTGCTCGCAAGCAAGACAGGTGACAAGATTTCAACCAGCGTGCTGGGCCGCTCGCAAACCTGGATGCGCCAGGAACGAGGGCGACCATGAAAGCACTTCTTCTCGATCGCTACGGAAAGAAACGCGCGTTGCGGTCCACTGAGGTTCCGAGCCCGGCGCTGGGTGAGGATGAGGTCATGGTCCAGATCCATGCGGCCGGTGTGAATCTGCTGGACTCCAAGATCAGGAACGGAGAGTTCAAGCTCATACTCCCCTATCGCATGCCCCTCGTCCTAGGACACGACGTGGCCGGCGTCGTGGTCAAGGTCGGGCCTCGCGTTCGGCAGTTCAAGCCGGGGGACGAAGTCTATGCCCGGCCCGATGATTTTCGCATCGGCACCTTTGCTGAGTACATTGCGGTCAAGGAAGAGTCCTTGGCGATCAAGCCCAAGGCGCTGAGTATGGAAGAAGCAGCATCGATTCCTCTGGTGGGCCTGACGGCATGGCAAGCGCTGATCGAGAAGGCGAATCTGAAGAAAGGGCAGAAGGTCTTCATCCAGGCCGGTTCAGGCGGCGTAGGAACATTTGCGATCCAGTTGGCCAGGCATGTGGGCGCCACCGTAGCCACCACCACCAGCAGCGCCAACATCGACTTGGTGAGAGGCCTCGGGGCAGACGTTGTCATCGACTACAGAAAAGACGATTTCGAGAAAATTCTTCAGGGCTACGATGTGGTCCTCCACAGTCAAGACGCAACGGCGCTGGAGAAATCTCTGCGTGTCCTTAAGCCCGGAGGAACACTCATCTCGATCTCCGGCCCTCCCGATCCCGCATTCGCAAAGGGAATCGGAGCAACGTGGTTCGTGAACTTGATTGTTCGTCTTCTGAGTGCGGGAGTCAGGAAGCGGGCAGCAGGTCGTGACCTGAGGTACTCGTTCCTCTTCATGAGGGCCAGCGGGCGCCAGTTGAGCGAGATCACGTCGCTCATTGATTCCGGCGCGATACGCCCCGTAGTGGATCGGGTCTTTTCCTTCGACCAGACCAACGAGGCCATGGCCTACGTCGAGAAGGGACGGGCCAAGGGTAAAGTTGTCGTCAAAGTGCGATAGACGTGATCGCCCCGAGTTCGGGCGTGACCTGACGCCGCTCGCTATCCCGGCGATCAGGGGAAGCCGGTCAACCTGGCCTTGGATCGTGCTTGCGAAGTGAAGTGGTTGCGCTTTGATTTGGCCGGTCACGGCGGTTCAAGGCCGGGCGCCGGTCATGCTGCCTGGACCGACGGGCAACTTCCGTAGTCGACCCTTCGCAGCCATTCGACCGCTCTGCGTTGATCAGACGAATCGGCCGATTTGGCGACAGCCGTCGCTCTGATCGTGAACGACCGCTTCCGTATGCTGACCCGCCGCCGGCTAGGTTCTCCCGACCAGAAGCCATGTATGCAGATCACCGATGCCCTTTGCCGCGATCAAACCGCGCTCTTCGAGCAGGAACGGCTCCCCGAGTTGCTGCCGCGTGGCATCAGTTACCTGAACACGACCGACTACGCCTTGCGACTCCATCCGGCTGGCGATATTGACGGTATCGCCCCACAAGTCATAGATGAACTTTCTCCTCCCGATCACGCCGGCCACGACAGCTCCACTGTGGATGCCAACTCGCAATTGCAGGTTGTAGCCGCTTCGCTGATTGAACTGGCCCAGTGACTCAAGCATGTCCAATGCCATATGAGCGGCCCGGGCGGCGTGATCGGCCGCCGGCACAGGCAGGCCTGCCGCTGCCATGTAAGCGTCGCCGATTGTCTTGATCTTCTCGAGTCGCCGGCTGTCGGCGATATTGTCAAAGTCGGCAAATATCTCGTTCAGGATTGCCACCAGTCGTTCGGGGCCCATGCTGGGAGAAAAGCGGGTGAACTGCACGAGGTCCGCGAACAACACCGACACATCCTGGAACTTGTCGGCGATGACCTCCGGGGGGCCGGCGGCGATGAGATCGGCGCGCAGCTTCAAACGCTCGGCGATGGGGGCGGGCAGCACGTTGAGGAGCAGCCGATCGGTTACCTGTTGCTCGCGAACGAGTTTCTCGTAAATGCGCCTGAGTTCATGACTCTGGTGAACGATCGTCTCTCGGCTCGTTTCCAGTTCATGCACTTTCCGCTCAAGTTCCTTGCCGTACTTCAACGATTCCCCGTGCAGCAGACGCACTTCCAGCATATTGCGAACCCGCATCAGCACCTCCGCCAGATCAAATGGCTTGCTGACGAAGTCTTTCGCACCGGCTTGCAGTGCGCGCAGTTTGTGATCAGGCTGGGCGGTGATGACGATCACCGGAAGGTAGCTGTCCGCCTGGAGTTCCTTGAGGCGTTCCATGACCTCGAACCCGTCCATGCCGGGCATCTGCAGATCAAGCAGGATCAGGTCATAGTGGTTCTTGCTGTGAAGCGCAAACACCGCGCGCGGATCGGTGGTTGGCTCGATGCAAACGTAGCCGGCCCCGCGTAGCATCTGTTCGAGCAGCAGGACATTGGCCTCCAGATCGTCAACGACCAGGATTTTCGCTGCCAGGATGTCCGATGCTTTGATCACGGCGAGCACTTGGCTTCATCGGCCCTGAGCAGTCCCGCCTCGTGGCTGTTCCAGCGCGGCGTCCAGTGCGTCCATAAACTCATTGAGCCTGATCGGCTTGGTCAGGTAGCGGAAGAATCCCGCTTTCATGCCCTTTTCAATGTCGCGCGGCATCGCATTGGCACTGAGGGCGATGACGGGAATGTGCGTTGTCTGCGGATCTTCTCGCAGCAGTCCCAGTGCTTCGATGCCGTTGATGTCGGGCAGATGGATATCCATGACGATCACATCTGGCGAGGCAGTGCGCGCCAGGTTGACGCCGAGCGCCCCTGTGACGGCGGTCAGCAGGCGCACATCGGCCCGGCGCACAAGGAGTTGCTCAACGAGCTTCAGGTTGGCGGGGTTGTCTTCGACATACAGCAGGGTATGCAGCGAAGTGGGAGACCCCGTCCGCGCCTCGACGGATACCGCTGTCTCCGCACCCTCACCGGTCATTTCTGGAGGGCGCGCAACGGGCAGTTCGATCCAGAATACGCTGCCCACGCCCGGCATGCTTTCGGCGCCGATGGCGCCTCCCATCAGCTCGACCAGCCGCTTGGCCACCACGAGGCCGATGCCCGTGCCCTCCACGGGGCCACCCTCATGCCCAAGACGATTGAACGGCTTGAACAGTTGTGCGAGCCGTTCTGGTGCCAGCCCTGCGCCGGTGTCGCGCACGCCGACGCGAACGCGATCGCCCATCGTCACTTGTACTTCGACGGTACCCTTGTCGCGGTTGTACTTGATCGCATTGGAAAGCAGGTTAAGCAGGATCTGTTTCAGGCGGGTCCTGTCGGCCCGGACGAAACACGATAAGTCGGGTGAGGGAAACCGCATGCGAACCTCACGCCTCAGCGCTTGTTGCTCAAGCATCGCGTGACATTCGTGCAAGGCTTCGACGACCGATACCGGCTCGGGGGACAGTGACGCCTGTCCGGCCTCTATCCTGGCGAGGTCAAGCACCTCGTTGATCAGTTCCAGCAAATGCCAGCCCGCCTTCAGGATCTGGTCGATGCTGGCTTGCTGCGAGGAAGGCGGCGGCGGCGTGTCCAGTGCCAGCAACTGCGCGAAGCCAAGGATGGCGTTCAACGGATTCCGCAATTCATGGCTCATGCTGGACAGAAATTCTGACTTTGCGCGGTTTGCACTTTCAGCCGCGGCCTGGGCCTGTTTCTGCTCCTCGATGTCGGTGCTGGATGCCAACCACTTGACGATATGCCCATCGGCGTCCTTGAGTGGCGCCCCGCGCTCAAGGTGCCATCGATAGGCACCATCGGATGCCCTTTTCAGGCGGTATTCGATCTCATACTCACGGCCGTTCGCAACCGCGTCTGTCCAGCGGTCAATGTTGTTCGTGAAATCTTCGGGATGTACGGCAGATTGCCAGTCGCCGGCCTGGGTTTGCTCAAGGCTGAGGCCGGTATAGGTTACCCACCGCTGGTTGCAGTAATCGATCCGGCCATCCGGGTCGCAGGTCATTACCATGTGAGGTATGCCGTCGGCGAGCAACCTGAAGTGCGGCTCGCCCTCCCTGAAGCCGGGGGCCGAAGGCCGATTCTGTGCCGATCTGTCAAAAGGCCGCTTGCCCATGATTTTCCACCTGCAGTCGTCGGGACAGCGCTGACGTCTCCGCGAGAGCAGAGAGCGCTGGCGACGGGCTGGAATCAGCGTAGATAGGGAACCGTTAGCCAGAATACGCGATGATCCTGCTCCCACCCCCAAATCCTGTCCTATAATAATTGATCGTACAATCATTGATCAGGCAACAAAATGATTTCGCAGCCTCACCAGGCGCACAGTAGCGGGCAGGTGCTGCCATTCCGCGAGTCCCTGATGGCGATGCTGGGCATCGCATTCGTGGTGATGCTGGTAGCACTTGACCAGACTGTGGTCGGCACCGCGTTGCCCACGGTGGTGGCGGAGTTGCAGGGGTTCGAGTACTACGCCTGGGTGGCAACGGCCTATCTGCTGATGTCCGTGATCACGGTGCCGATCTTCGGCCGGTTGGGCGATTATTACGGGCGCAAGCCGTTCGTGATGGCATCCATCGTCGTGTTTACGCTGGCCTCGGCGCTGTGCGGCATGGCAACCAGCATGCCGTTCCTGGTGCTGGCCCGCGGCCTGCAGGGCATCGGGGGCGGCATGCTCGTGGGCACCGCCTTTGCCTGTATCCCGGATCTGTTTCCCGATTCCCATGTGCGCTTGCGCTGGCAGGTGATGATGAGCGCTGCCTTCGGTATCGCCAATGCGGTCGGGCCGTCGCTGGGCGGTGTGCTGACCGAGGCCTACGGCTGGCGGGCGGTCTTCTACGTGAACCTGCCGGTGGGCTTGCTGGGATTGTGGTTTGCCTGGCGTTACCTGCCGCACTTGCGCCAGCAGGCGCACGCCGGTGCGATCAAGGTGGACTGGCTCGGCGCGGCCCTGATCGGTGCAGGGCTGGGCGGCTTGCAGTTGTGCGTGGAACTGATGCCCGATCGTGGTTTTGGGTTGCTTACCGGCGGCTTGCTGGTCATGTCGGTGTGTGCGCTGGTGGCGCTGTGGCAATGGGAGCGGCGGGCGCCGAATCCGATCCTGCCGCTGGAGATGTTCCGCAATCCCGGGCTGGCGCCGCTGTTCCTGCTGGCGGTGTTCGTGGGCTTCGCGATGTTTTCGCTGCTGCTGTATGCGCCGCTGCTGTTCCAGGGGGGCTTTGGCTATTCGCCCAGGGAGGCGGGCGTGCTGGTGACGCCGCTGGTGGTGTGCATCACGCTGGGCAGTATCATCAATGGCCGTATCATCACGAGGATCCGCCAGCCTAACAATATGCTGTACGCCGGGTTCGCCATGCTGGCGCTGGCCTGTCTGGGCCTGTCGCAAGCGACGCGCGGGATGTCCCATCACCTGTTGCTGGGCATCATGCTGCTGTGCGGCTTCGGGCTGGGCTTCATCATGCCGAACCTGACGGTCTTTGCGCAGCAGACCGCGGGCCGCGAGCACCTTGGCATTGCCACGGCGATGCTGCAATCGCTGCGCATGGTGGGCGGCATGGTGGGCACCGCGGTCGTCGGCACGCTGGTTACGCGTAGCTACCTGAGCGGGGTGCATGATGCGCTGCAGAAGGCCGGTGCCGGCGAATGGCAGGAGCGCATGGCCGATCCGCAGATCCTGATCGACCACGCGGCGCAGGCCAGCCTGCTGTCGCAACTGCAGGCGGCCGGGCACAATGGCGCCCTGTTGCTGGAGCAGGCCAGGCTTTCGCTGGTCGGTGCCATCCATATCGGGCTGGCGCTGGCGGCGGTGATCGCCGTGATTGGCCTGTGGCGCTC
>NZ_JBFTLX010000218.1:0-12253 GCF_056396665.1 Cupriavidus sp. 05T313
TGCGGGTCGGGTGCTCGTAGGCCCCGACGATATATGCCTTGCCTTTGATGCTCACGCTGGTCTTCTCCAGGTATCCGATGTCGGCACTTTGTTCGCACATCGTAGCCGCACACCCGGGACACCAGGCAAGCTGAAGATGGTGCCCTACCCAATTAAGGTGGGGTGACAGCGAGTGATACGTACGTATAAATGGATGCCGATGCACCCTTGCGGCGGCGTGCGGAGGGTTGCCGCTTTGTACCCGGAGCTAGCATGACGAGGCCGGGGCGGCTGGCAACGCGCTCCCGGAACGCCTCCCCGCGATGGATTCGGTTTCGCAGGCACCTCGGAACGAGAGACGCCGATGCCCGACGCGGCTCCTTGCAAGGCGCTGATCGCGGCGGACGACGTGGTGATGACGGGACTGGTGGCGAAGACCTGCCTTGAAAGGCAGGGGGGGATGTTGGGGTGTTCAACACTGCCCGTCTATGCGAAGCGCTCCTGTGCCGCATGTTTGCGCCGGAGCAACGGCGCGTACTCGTGCAACTCCCGCGGCGCGATGTCGAAGGCGCGACGGAATGCACGCGTAAAGCTCGACGCATCATTGAAACCCAACCCCGAGGCAATGTCCTGTACCTCGATATGCGGAAAGCGCACCAGCTCATTGGCTGCCATGCGCAGCCTGCGGCTGCGGATATAAGCGGCCAGGCCGCCTTCATGCTCAAAGAGACGGTACACGCTGGCGCGCGAGAGATGCAGCGATGCCAACACGCTGTCGGGCGACAAATCCGGATCGTGCAGATTGGCCTCGACATGGCGCCGCACCTGTCCATAGACGGCAGCGCGTACCGCCGCGCGGCCATTGCCGGAAAGACCGGCCTGACGGCTGAAAGCGGCGACAAGCAGCTCTACCGCGGTGATAAAGCGCTGACGCGCTTCCTCCCGGTCGAGCCCGACGATTTGTCGATTCAATGCAACCAGATGCTCAATGATCAGGCGGATCAAAGGCGTGGTTGCGTGAATCCAGCGGCCATGCAGCGAGGCGGCATCGGGGAACGACCTCTCCACCAAAGCGCGCGGCACAAAAAGGAGCAGTATCCGACCCTGAAAACTCCGGATTGTGCACGGCTGATCCATGTCCAGCGCGAGGATACTTGGCACTTGCGGTATGTGCGGCGCGTCGGGCGGCGGCTTGCCGCCCAGGAACTGGCCCGGTGGCCCTTCAAGGAACACGCTGAAGCTTATGTCATGAACGCTCTCGGTCGAAACCCGGCCCAACGATCGCACGGCCAGGTTCGGCCCGGTGTGGAAGTCGAAGAAGCTCAGATTGTCGATCGTGTAACGAGACAGCGAAGCAGCGAAGGTATCCTCGGCTCGCTTTGACGGAGGCCGTATGTCGTAGACAGGACTCATGCGCTCCTGCCAGGCCCGGAAGCTTTGCCGGGCGTCGCCTTGCACGCTGAAACTGCTGTGCACGATGCCGGGCGCAAGCGTCGGCGGCTCCGGCGGCAACAACAAGCGGCTTAGCGGCATGGCAGTGTGTGGCAGGTCGTTGTTCAATGCAGCGCCCATCGCTGATTCTTCGTCCAGTTATGAGCACGCCCCGTGTGGCTGAACCTTAAGTTGAGCCACCAGCCCGCCCGGAGCGCGCTGGTGCAGGTTGCAAAGCATACCAGTACTTGTTTTGCCGTAGCGCACAGTGAACGACTCGCCGGCAAATCGATCGTTTCAGTGCTTGGAAACCACACACTATCTTGAGCAGACCGACTATCGGTGACCGCATGGCATTTCCGTCCCGGCTTGCCGGAATGACCGCTTTCGAGGAGGGCCACTGCCTGTTTCGGGTCGACCAGAGCCAAATGGCACACGGCTGCCGGAGGTCGTATTCCGGCCAGGAAGGGCCGCTTAGTCGCTCCGTCGGGAAGACGTTCCGATGTCCGTTGTGCCCACAAAGGCGTCTACTGGCACTAGTGGAAAGGTCTCGTTGACGAAGTGTTTGGTTCCGCACAGACGCGCCCAGATCTTCGGCAAGAATAGCCGGGGGACCTTGGTATCCCTCATGCTTGTTGCACGTTCATGCACTTTTTGGGATGGATCGAGAACCTCAACAACGGTCCATCGAAAGGAGACCGAAGGATGACACACGTGCCTTCAAACGAAAACGGAATGACCTTGACAGCCAGCCAGTTGGACGCCTATCTCGCAAGGATCAAGATCGACCAGCCGGTCTCTCTCGACCTTCACGGCCTGTCGAGGCTTCATCGTGCTCACCTCATGACGTTCACCTTTGATGCGTTGGATGCCTTCATGGGATGGCCGTCCTCGATCACCCCGGCGTCTGCCTTCGCCAAGATGGTGGAGGGCAGGCGCGGCGGCTGGTGCTACGAGATGAACGGTCTCTTCGGCGCAGCTCTCGATGCGCTCGGTTTCCGGGTAACCCGTCTGTGCGGCGGCGTTAATCGTGAAATACTGGGCGACGTTGCCATCGGCAATCACCTAACCCTGCGTGTCGATCTCGACTGCCCCTATCTCGCCGAGGTCGGCGTGGCCGACGCCATCGTCGAACCCGTGCCGCTGGATATCGGACCGATCAGCCAGCGCGGCTTCGATTTTTCAATCATGTCGACGGAGGACGGCTGGCTGCGCTTCAACAATCATGCGCATGGCATCGCGCGCAGCTTCGACTTCCGGGTCGACCACAGCGACGAGGCTGCCATGGCCGCCATGCATGCCTGGTTGATGCGGGATCCCGGGTCGCCGTTCACAAACGCGCTGGCAGTCCTGCGTCATACCGCGGACGGCTATGTCGCCCTGCAGAACGATCGCTTGCGCAACGTGATGCCCAACAGCGTTAGCGAACACCGCATCACCAGCGCGGACCATCTCGCGGACACGTTTGAAACCGTTTTCGACCTCGACATTCCCCAGCCCGGGCACGTTTGGGACAAGATCCGGGCGATTAGCAGCGATAAGGCTGGCTGAACAGGCGACACTCGCTCACCACTGGGTATCTYAATGGCACGGGCGGAGGCGTGTGACTCAGCGTTAGGAGTTCCAATCTCTTGGCACGTCACAAAGTGAAGTTGGCAATAGGCTTCTGTTCGGATGAGATCGTGTAGATGGCCGTTGAACCCGAATAGCCGCTGTTGAGGCAGGCAACTTCGAACGGCGCATTCGGCCCACTTCGGCCATTCGCGGCTTGCTCTCCCAACGGCAGGACCGGCCGATCAGGCGACCCAAACGAAAGTGCCCACGACGAAGTGCCATAGTTCGACCCGGTACAGGCGCCGGCTAACGTCGCGCGTAACTTCAGCCACCTCCTGACGCATAGTCACCGGCACGCGTTCACTATCGACGATTACCACCCGAAATGGCCGGAGCACCATTAAGGTGCAGGTTTCGTCGCGATATCCGGTGTCCGGTGCTGAACGGCAGGTCGTTCGCCGGCTGACATCGCGTCCATTGGACGGCGAGAACGCCAGGCCGTCGGCCCGGCCGCGTCGCATCAGACCTATCGACGCAACTCGCGTGTCACGTCAATCGACTGGCTTGATGCGCCGGAATGCACCAAGCAGCGCGAGGTCATAGGTGATCTTTAGCAGGCCGCAAGCGACCAGTGGCGCGCCGACCCAGCCCATCGCCAGCAAGCCGCCAGCGAGGGTCGGACCCAGCGCGGAAGCCAGGCTCCTGGGTACCGCGGTCAGGCTGGCGGCAGCGGGGCGCTCGGGCGGCGTCACGACCGCCATCACATAAGCGGTCCTTGTCGGTACGTCCATCTGCGACAGCGCGCTGCGCGCGAGCAAGAGGACCAGCGTCGCCACCAGCGAAGGAGAGAATGCTGCCGCGATCAGGCATAGGCTGGACGGAATATGGGTGAACACCATGGTGTTCAGCAAGCCGAACCTGCGAGCCAGCGGCACGGCAACCAGGAGGGAGCCTGCGGAGAGCAAGCCCGACCAGAAAAAGAACTGGCCGGCAGCCCCTGGTGAGAGGCCGAATCGTTGCATCAGCCACAGTGCCAGCAGCGAGTTCACCACCAGCCCACCGGCAAAGGCGTCGACGCCGAACAGCAGGGCAAGGCGGGTAACGATTCGGCGGGACGGGCCTAGTGGCGTTCTAACCGATGCCACGCGCGGCTCTGGCTCGGGCATCCGCGTATAGAGGAACCAGAGCGCGACACCGGTCAATGCATAGAACATGAACATCGCGCGCATGGCGCTGAGGAACGATACCCCCAACTGGGAGGCAAGCCAGCCCGGCAGCGCCGCTGCCAACGCGCCAATGGCGGCGGAGAGGGCTCCGGTCAGACTGTACCGGGCGAACAGCGCCGTGCGCGCATCTGAGGTAGCGGAATTAGCAAGGCGAGCCTGCTCCAGCGGCAGGAACACGCTGACGTCTCCGGAGCTTGGGTTAAGCGTACCGACGAACGCAACTAGCAGTAGTGGCCAGAGGGAGGAGAGCCCGGCGAATCCGATGCCGGTCGCGGCCATCAGCGCGGCCGCCAGCAACAGCAGACGGCGCTGTGGGTAGCGATGGCCGAGGACGCCCACCAGTATCGTCGCCAGTGCCGAGCCGATCAGGGTGGCACTGCTGACCAATCCCACTGCCAGTTGCGCGAAACCGAGCGCTAGCAGGTATGCGGGCAGGAGGACGGCGATGAACCCGTCGCAGAAGCCGCGTAACGCGCGCCCGACCAGAAGTGGCAAGGCATCGGCATCGACGCCTGCTGGCAGTAGCAGGCGAGCGAGCCGGGCTTGGCCGACGGTCACGGCAGGATCCTCAAGCGTTTGCATCGCGGTACGCGACCATTGGTTTCACATCTTTTCCCGGTGCTATTTCGTACCGCCGGACCCATATGAGAAGGTGTCGAACAAGGTCACGCTGTCCGCCTTGGTCCATACGCCCACCGCGCCGGCACCGCTGATATGGTCGTCCGCCACATCGATGTAGCGCTTGCCGTCCAGCGCGACCTGGATATGGTTCCCCACGAACTCCACGCGTAGCGTATGCCAGACCTTGGCTTCGACAGGCGCATCCTTGTACTGGATCGTGTGCCTGCGTCCGGCTGCCGTGTAATACAGCGAGACATTGTTCTCCAGTGCATTCGCCCGCGCGACATAGTAGTTGTTGCCGTCCTTCCAGCGCCAGACAACACCGCCTGCCTGGTCCTCGCGGCCGGACATGGGTTTGAACCTTGCCTCCACGAAGCCATTGGCGATGGAGGCGGCAGGGTTCACACACCAGGGGAAATCCCCGGAACCGGACTGCTTGAGCACGTTGGTGCCGTCCTGCACGGACGGGTCCGCCTCGACAGTCCATTTCGGCGTGCCACTGCCGGTGACACCGGCCACCCATCCCGCCGGCAAGGTACCTTGCCTGTCCTGGTTGAACATGATCGTTTCTCCGGTTGCCGGCATGGCTGTCAGCAGCATCCATAACATGAGCGGGATCGGCTTCACAGTGCATCTCCCGAGCAATGACGCGACTAGCAGTTCATGCAGGCATCTTCGGCGGCCAACGATGCGCTTCCGCCTGGCAATGCTGGCACCAGGCATACAAGGCGTCGTACATCACCATGCCGTGCCTGAGCATCTCGTGGTCGTCGGAAAACACCTGCGAAAGCCCCAGCGAGATGGCGTRGAGCCCGCCCGATTGCGGTGTGAGGTCCAGCTTCGACGTGTCCGCCCCCCGCACAATGCCAGCGAGTTGCTGCAAGGCGGGATCATTCAAACGGTACTTGTCCAGGAAGGCGTCGAAGCTGCACAGTTCTCCGACATGCGAAAGTTCGACACCAGGAATGTCATAGGGAACAGCCCCGGTCTCGCCTGCGACTTTCACGACGTTGCCGGTCGGCACGTACAGGAATTCCGGTTCCTTGTCGATAAAACGGGCTATCAGCCAGGGACAGGCAATCCGGTCTATCTTCGGACGTTCGCGGGTAATCCATTTCATGGCCGGCTCCTTACGATTTGCCGATGGTCGGGTGATCGCCGGCGGACCATTGCTCAATGCCGCCAGTGAGATAGGCCGCTCGGATACCTTCGTCCTCTAGCCGTGCGGCGCAGTCCTGGCTGACTTGCAGGCCATGCGCGCAATAGACGATCACCGGCCGGCTGGAGTCGAGTTTTGCGATCCAGCTATCCATGTCGTCAGGGTTGCGCCAGGAGGCACCGGCAATCATTTGCGCGCTGGCATCAAAAGTCTGCCTGCGCCTGACGTCGACAATCTGCGGCGGGACCGGCGCTTGAATCGCTTCGGCAAGTTCGTGGGAAGAGATGGCAGTGGGCATGTTCTTGGCTCCGAACTTACTTCCGGGCTTCGGCGAAGCGCTCGGCTGCCTGGGCCCAATGGATGTTCTGCATGAAGGCATCCACATACGCAGCAGCTTTTGCACCGAAGTCCATGTGATAAGAATGCTCATACATGTCGAGCGCCAGGATCGGAGTAGCGCCCGCCAGAGTGTGTGCGTGATCGGGCGCCCACTGGTTCACGAGCCGCTTGTCGCGTGGCGAGTAGTTCAGCAGCACCCAGCCCGAGCCGCCGCCCAGCGCCTTGCCCATGCCCGTGAACTCAGCTTGCCAGCGGGCCACGCTGCCAAAATCGCGGATAAGCGCCGACTCCAGTTCGGGGCCCAGGGCACCGCCTTCACCGAGCCCGTCGAAATACACCTCATGCAGGATCATCGAATTGGCGGCGATCAGTTCTTCACGCTTCAGGCCATTGAGCATGAAGACGGGTGCGGTCGCCGGATCCAGCGCGGCAAGTTCCGCCGTGATGGCGTTCAATCGCTTCACAGCGCCGCCGTAGTTGTTCTCGTAATGGCTGATAATCAGCTTTTCCGAAAGGCCGGTGAGCTTGCGTGGATCGACGGCAAGCGGCTTCATCTGGTAGGTCATGATCGATTCCTTGTTCGTGCGGCTCAGGCGTGAAGTAGCGGGTAGGCAACCAGACCAGCCAGGGCTGCGCCGATGACGATGACTGGCTCCGGCAGCTTCTTGAATTTCCAGAGCAGGGCGACTGTGACGAGCGCAAGCAGGGCGGTAGGCAGATCGACAATCGAGCGTTTGGCCAGGACGATCACGGCACCCGTGATGGCCCCGACTGCCGCCGCCGTCACGCCATCGACGAAGGCGATGATCCCGGGCCGCTTGCCGTACTTCTTGAAGTAGGGCGCCGGGATCACGGTGAACAGGTAGCAAGGCAGGAAGGTGCCAAGCGCGGCCACGGATGCGCCCGGCAGGCCGGCGACCAGATAACCGATGAAGCCGACCGTGATCACCACGGGGCCCGGCGTGATCATGGCCACTGCGACGGCGTCGACAAACTGCTTGTCGTTCAACCAATGGTGTTCGGTCACGACGCCGCCATAGAGGAACGGCACGATGGCAAGCCCGGAGCCGAATACGAAAGCGCCGGCTTTGGCAAAGAACACGCCAACCTGCGTCAACAGCGGCCAATCCACGGTGCTGACGATCCCGCTCACTGTTGTGGGTACCTGCGTCGCCGCCATGGCATTGAGGCCGCCCTGACGCAGCCACTTCGGCGGCGCCCGCCAGAACCACACCACCATGCCGGCCGCCAGGAACAGCCAGGCAATCTCGGACTCGGTGACGACCGTCACCGTCGCCAGCATCAGGTAGATCACCCACAGCAGCTTGTCGCGGCCAACGCTTTTGTTCGTGAGCTTGTATGCGCTGATCGCRATGATSCCGATGACCGCGGCACCTACCCCATAGAATACCGACTGCATCCAGGTCAGTCCGCCAAACCGGACGTAAGCCCAACCCAATGCCACCACCATCAGGAACGACGGAACGACGAATGCAATGCCGACCAAGGTCGCCCCGACGATGCGGTAATGCACATAGCCGAGATAGATGGCGAGCTGCGCGGCCAGCGGCCCGGGTGCCAGTTGCGCCAGCGCCAGGCCTTCCTTGTAATCGGCATCGGTAATCCACTTGCGTTCATCCACCAGGTCCCGGTGCATGTAGCCGGCGAGGGCCACGGGACCTCCAAAGCCCAGCGTACCCAGGCGCAACATATAGAGCACGAGTTGCCAGAGTGTATAGCCCATTCGCTCAGCCGCTGGCATGTCGGGGATATTGGTTTGCTGCAGGTTGCTCATGGATCGTCCTTGAGATAGGTTCAATGACCCCTAGCGTTTCCGGTTGTTCAAGAAGTGGGCATGCAGGGAATCGAGCACCAAGCCGGTTTCGGCCAGCAGCGCATCGTCATCGGCCAGCCGTTCACGGGCGCCGGCCAGAATCGCCTCGAACCCGCTCGCTTCCGGGACGGTCGGTCCGCCGACATCCAGCGCATGGACCATCCCCGCCAGACGCTGCAATCCTGGATTTGCCTCCAGGGCAAAGCTCGCCAGCAGCACCTCGAAGGAAACCTTTTCACCGACATGGGTGAATGTCGCGCCGTCGAAATCGAAGCCCAGGGCATCGGCGGGACAGTCACCGGGGGCTTCGAGCCACAGGAAACGAGCATGGGGATCGATGAAGCGCTGGATCAACCACGCGCAAGCCACCCGGTCGACCCAAAGATGGCGGCGTGTCGCCCATAGCCGCCCCTGGTATTGCGTGGGGTCGCGTCGCGCGATGGCCCCTGCGGCGGGGTGCGGCTCGCCCGGCGACAGGATTGTTTCAATGGCGCCCGTGAAGTCCCGCCACTGTGCCTCGGCACGCAAGGACGCCTCGTTGGGAAAGAAGTCGATCTTGCGGATCGCCTCGTAGATGCGGCCGAGCCGTCGCTGCAGGCGATTGAGTTCGGCTTCACTTAGACTGGAAAGCGTCTGGCGGGCTGCCGAGACGGACGCGAGGAGTTCGGCGTAGTCGCTCGACCTGTCGAACAACGCGCGGTAGGTGGCGGCGTCGTCGTCCTCTTGGGGCTGTACCGTCAACAGCCAGGCTTGGCCGTCCTGCTGCTGTGTATCGTCGGCCAGTTCGCGGAACTGTTCCACTTGCTCGGCGCCGGCCGGCAGCAGATAAGCCCCATCGCGCAAGGCGGCGCCGCCTAACGCCTTGAGCGTGCGCCAGATCCGCATGCGGGCGGTCGCACCCGATGTGGGAAGGCTGACGATCAGCAGGATCCAGGAATCTTGGGACGTGGTCATGGAAGGCAGCATAGGGTTCCATCGCGCAGGTTTCAATGATGTAGAGATCATTACAAAAACCGGGCCGATTGGGAGGTGGTCCCTCGAATCCCAATGGATCGACATCGCCGCTGCCTGGGTTCGCCCGCGCAAACCACGGGACGGACCAGCCCGAAAGACCGGATCCGGTGTTGCTCGCGCCGCACAAATCGGGCGCGGAAGGCTCCGCTGGAGTCTCGTTAACGTCGACTAGCCGGCGTAAAGCCGGCACGCAATGTCGAGTGGCCTGACGCAGACGACCAGGCAATGCACCCCGCCTTCCGGAAGAGCGAGACGAAACGTACCGGGTGCGCGGCGGCTTTGCGAGCGTCAATCTATTGCAAGGTACAACTCCCTATAAGCCCCGACGAGGTCATCGAGGCTGAACGAGCGATTCAAACCGCTCGGATTTGGCAGGATCCACGCTTTCGACCCGCCGAACATAGCGTTCTGGCGTCCCCACAAGACGTGCCGCTGACCTGAAATGGCTGCGTATGCGGCCTTCCCCAGGAAGGCGATATAGGTGGGGCGATAAAGTTCGATTTTCTTCAGTAACGCCGAAGCCGACTCAAGGAATTCATGCGGTGAAAGCTGACCGGCCCGCGCCGTAGGCCGGCCAACAGCTGTTGTCAATCCGCACCGATGGGCGAGCAGGTCCCGGTCGTTTTCGGCACGCATCAGTTCTGGCGTGAAACCGGCCAAATGCAGGGCACGCCAGAAACGGTTGCCATTCCCTTCAAAATGGTGGCCCGTCGCCACCGCTCTCATGCCGGGGTTTATTCCACAGAAAACGACCGCCAGACCTTCCGATATTGCGTCTGGAAGTGACGTCAACGCAGCTGTCCCGGGTGCGCAGGTAGCCATTTGTGTGCTGTTTCAACCGGCGAGCATCTTCCCGTTAAGGAGAATGTGCAGCGTTCTGACAAAAAGAATCACAATCGCGAGGCTCAGCATGGCGAGCAGGATGATTGCAATCACCTTCAGGGGCCAGGCCTGGACGAACATCGCGTATTTCAGCGCGGCACTCGCCAGCGCCGCCATCGGAAAGCTGATCGCCCACCAACCGGTAGCAAACGGAACCCCCCTGCGAAACACCTTGGGTGCCAGTGTGAGGAATATGAAAAGACCGAAGTAGAACAGCAACCCGGAGAAGGTATCGACGTGCTGCGTAAAGTTGGTGTAGGCAAGAAAGCCCACTTCGAACGGTGCCATCAGGATTAGCAGCGAAGGGACCATGCCGGCGGGCAGCGGCTCGTGGTGAATCATTCGCGACATGATCATCGTAAAGAACAACAGGGCAATCATCGTTCCCACGGCCAGCGCGAACATGTTGACCTCATGCGCCCACGGCATTGGCATGGTTCCGCCCGCAACGGCGATATCCAACGTGGCCACGCCCGGGATGAACCAGGCGGGAACTGCGTGCGCAGCGTCGATCTTTCCCCGCAGCAGCCGGCCCGCAATCGCGAAACAGAGCGCGAGCGTGAAAATCGTACCTACCGCCCACATGACTTCGGCAAGCATCTGGCTCAGTTGGGCAACGACCGAGGAAAGCAGCAGGATAGCGATCGTGATCGTGCCAAAGAAATTGCCAGCGACGGGATGCCGGTATTCCGCGACGACCGCCTCAGGATGTTTGACTGCCTTGAAGAGATAGCCCGCGCTCAGCACGACGAATACAACCAGGGCGAGGATGCCGGCTGCGTCAGAGATCAGCGGAGTCACCCCAAATTCGTGGCTGGCCTGGCGCCACGCAATAGACAGTCCGGCAATACCCATTACCGACGCAAACAGGTTGACGGGCAAGTTTCTGATGGAAGCGGTTGTTCGCAAGGACTGCGGATGGGGACTCGAAAGCGTTGACACAGCACATTCTCCTGATTCTTGGGGACCCGGGACGTGGCGGCCAGAAAGCAGCCGATTGAGAGGCCGCGAATCGTTCGCCGCCTCGCCTGTCGGGGAGATGCGGCCGATGGTATTCTCTTCCACCGATGAAGATAATCTGTCATTATTGGGAATCATCCTCCCAAAAAATGAGAACATGGCTGATCGCTTCGAATCCATGTCGATCCTGGTGGCCGTGGTCGAAGCAGGCAGTTTTTCTGCCGCGGCGCGCCAACTCAAGATGCCGCTCGCAACGGTGAGCCGCAAGGTTGGAGACCTGGAGTCGCACCTGAAAACCCGACTCCTGCATCGCTCCACCCGACAGCTTTCTCTCACCGAAGCCGGGCAATCGTATGTCGCCGCATGCCGGCGCATTCTCGAGGAAGTGGGAGAGGCGGAGCGTGCGGCGTCCGGGGAATACGCGGCGCCCAAAGGCGAGCTGGTCATCACTGCACCCATCGTCTTCGGACGCCTGCACGTCTTGCCCGTGGTCGCGGAATTCCTCAAGACTTATCCGGACATCGATGTGCGGATGGTGCTGACCGACCGCAGGGTGCCTCTTCTTGAAGAGCACGTCGACGTCGCATTGCGGATTGCGGAACTGCCCGACAGCAGTTTCATCGCGGCACCGATTGGCACGGTGCGTCGGGTGGTGTGCGCAAGCCCCGCCTACTTCGCCGAATACGGCACGCCGACGAGCCCCCTTGAGCTCGCCACGCATGCATGCGTTACTTTCGAACAGATGACATCCAGGCAGGTGTGGAGCTTCATGTCGGGCAAGTCGGAGATCGCGGTGCCCGTCCGCTCGCGGCTTGCCGTCAGCACTGCCGAGGCTGCAGTCGACGCGGCGGTGGCTGGCGTCGGGATTACTCGCGTGGTGTCTTATCAGATGGCGAGCGCGTTGCGTGCCGGTGCACTCAAGATCGTGCTCGCACCGTTTGAGCCGGCGCCGTGGCCCATCAGCCTTGTTCACACTGGACAGGGAATCCTGCCGCTGAAGTTGCGCGCTTTTCTTGATTTCGCCACGCCGCGGTTGAGGGCCCGGGTGGTTGAGGTGGGGGTCTGACGTTTGCAAGTCGGGGGGCGAACGTTGCAAGTGGGGCGGGAATGGTCGTCGCCGTAGATGGCCGCTCACGGCCAGTTTGCGACACTCGCTGGCGTGTGTCCGCAGACGATTGAACGGCGGTTCTACCTTGGTGGCGGACAGTGGGACAATGGCGGACCGAGCCCATGTGAAGGTAAGGCCGGCAGACC
>NZ_JBFTLX010000219.1:0-12224 GCF_056396665.1 Cupriavidus sp. 05T313
CGAAATGTCCGAGTCGCTCCAACAGATATCCGTCCTGAAGTATTGGCGGGCCGTCGAACTGTTCTCCCCCCAGAGCATCCCTGCGGCGGAGCCTAACGACAAGACCTTTCCGTCGTTCGATATTACTCAGGAAGATGGCACGCTTCCCTGGGAACCCGCGCATCGGCTCCGCGGCCGCAAGCTTGGCTACAACAAGGTGTGGCGGCATCGGCTTTTTGTCAGTGTCTACCCTCTCGATACGGTTAGAACGATTCTCGAAGCGGCCTGCGGCAAAGACCCGGAGGCTGTAGATGAACGTTCAGATGGTGAAACGGCAATGTTCTCCATCTCCGTCTCTGATGATGGCCGCCCCCTCTTTGACACGCTGGTGCTGTCCAATTGCGCGTGGGCGCTGGGACGAACCGTGACAGTCGGTCCGGAAGCAAAGGATTGGCTCGAAGGTGTTTCGCGATTTCAGTCGAAATTTGAGCAACATACGCGAAAGCAACTTGGCATCATGCCGGATGACCCCGCGAGAGGGACTTTCGGGGAACGTGAAGAGGAAGTTGGTCGCCCAGTGGATGCAAGTGACCTATTCGCCCTAGCGCAGTGGTTGACGGATTCGTTGGGGCTCCAAGCCATCATCTCTCAGCGGACCGTAATTCGAGCTCAAAGCTATCAACTTGCGGCGAAAAAGTCACATGAATCCGACGATGCCGACTTCCTGAACAGCTTTTTTGTCGACGACCTTGACCGCCTTGCTGACGCGCTGAAATCCGGCGACAGTGGAATGGCTCTGCGCGACTATCTAACCACTGACGAATCTGAGAAGCGCATCCGCAGGACCGATATTCGGAAGAGTCTGGACGACGTATTCGAAACCCTTGCCCCGGACAGATTTCCCACCGGGCGCTGGCCTAGCGAGGGGCACCATCCCCTTGTGTACAGTCAGCAATTCGCTGTCAATTCCATTTGGAAATCGCTGTCTCCCAAAGGCGGGTTGTTTGGGGTGAATGGCCCGCCGGGCACGGGCAAGACGACGATGCTGCGCGACATAGTGGCTGGTGTTGTCGTCGCTCGGGCCAAAGCTCTGGCAAATCTGTCTTCGCCGTCGGAGGGATTCGGTGGCCGCACCGGGTGGAAGAGTGGAAAATGGAACCGCTCAATTTCTGTTCCGTCGAGCACGTTGACGGGCTTCGAAATCGTCGCAGCTTCGTCGAATAATGGGGCCGTCGAGAACATTACGCTTGAAATTCCGGGCGCAAAAGCCGTGGACGCGAGCTGGCTTGACCAAGTCGACTACTTCCCTCGCTTTGGAACTCAAGCTATCCAACAACCTGCATGGGGCTTGCTTGCCGCGAAGCTCGGCAACAAGAGCAACAGGGGCGAGTTCCTCTCGAACTTCTGGCACGGTCAAGAACTCCCGTTCGAAGCCGCGATTCCGCCCGAGAACGACCTCAGGGTGAAGAAGACGGGATTCCAAGCGTGGCTAACTGCAGCAGCGGCAACGCCCGTCGATTGGCGCGCGGCAGTTAAAGAGTTCGAACAGGCTCTGGTGCAGGAAAAAGCCGAGCGCTCAAAGCTCGCGGAGGTGTTTCGCCACATCAAATCGCTTCGTTCCGAGCGTGCCGAAATCGTTCGTATCGACAATGAATCCGTCGCCCTGATGGACAGCCTGCCCTCTTACGTTCGGCGCCATCAGGCGGCCTTGTCCGCAGCTGCAGCTCAAGCTCTTCAAACGGAAGGCCACCGCGCTTCACACAAGCTGCATCAGGCGAACCGCCCAGGAATATGGGAAATTGTCAGTTCCCTAGGTAAAACCTACCGGGCATGGCGAGCGATGGAACGTGGTCTCCAAAAGATTGCCTCCGACTCCGAAAACCGCCTCCTTCAAGCACAGAACGAAGCAGCAGCAACGAAGCTTGAAGAGGTTGAAGCTCGCAGACTGCTCCAAACGCTGGCCCAGGAGCGCAAAGACAGGGAAGCAGTCATTGGGCGTCTGACGGCAGACATTCAGGAGGATAGAGCCGCCCTTAAGCAGCACTTCCCTGACGATGAGGCATGGGCCGCTGCAGAAGAAGCGAGAGAGCTCTCCGCGCCTTGGGCCACCGAGGCTTGGAATCACGCACGTGCCAGGGTCTTCCTGGCTGCCCTGAACTTGCACAAAGCCTTTATCACGGCGAACGCTGACACTGTTCGGAAAAATCTCCACGGCCTCGCTGACATCCTGGACGGCAGCGCACCACAGACGGCCCCCAAGGAAGCGACTTTGGCAGCCTGGCAGACGCTGTTCCTGGTAGTGCCGGTTGTCTCCAGCACCTTTGCGTCATTCGCGCGCTTGTTCTCGCACATCGGCAAAGAGAACATCGGCTGGCTGCTCATCGACGAAGCCGGTCAAGCGGTCCCACAGGCTGCTGCTGGCGCAATCTGGCGTTCCCGCCGGGTAGTCGTCGTCGGGGACCCGCTGCAACTGGAACCAGTCGTCTCAATCCCGTACACGGTTCAGCACGCTTTGCGCTTGCACTATGGCGTGTCGGAAACCTGGCTGCCCGGACGCACGTCCGCGCAGATGCTCGCCGACCGCGCAACACCATTTGGCACCACCGTGGCCCAAGCGAATGAGCAGCTGTGGGTCGGCTCACCGCTCCGCGTCCATCGGCGCTGCGACCGCGAGATGTTTGATGTCGCCAATAGGATTGCCTATGACGGACTGATGGTGTTCGGTACTCAGGCGCGAAAGGACGTCGGCTTGCCGCCAACGGCGTGGCACGATGTCGTATCGCATGACGCAGACAAGCACTGGATACCCTCAGAAGGAGAAGCTGTACTGTCTCTCGTATACGGCATCAGAAGTAGCGGCCATGATGCGGATATCTTCCTGATTTCACCCTTCAGAACGGTTGTCGACGGATTGCGGCAGCTGGTGCGGAGGCATTCACTGGAAGGCATCAAGGTCGGAACGATTCACACCGTCCAAGGAAAAGAAGCAGATGTCGTGGTCCTCGTTCTCGGTGGCAATCCAAAGAGACCTGGCGCTAAAGCCTGGGCTGCAGAGAAGCCAAACCTATTGAACGTCGCTGCGACTCGCGCCAAGCGACGACTATATGTTGTGGGCAACAGGACAGAGTGGGCACAGCAGAAGTACTTCGACTATTGTGCAGCTCGAATCTCCAACAGCTAAACAACCTCCTGCCGAAAGCCAATGACAAACTTGAGCTACCTRCCCCGGCGCGGGACCAAGACTCTGGCGAATGGCGCGCGAGACACCAGACTATTGGCAGACTGGGCGGATGTAGACGCCTACGTGCTTCTTGGTGAGCCGGGCTCCGGCAAATCGACGGCGTTTCTACGCGAAGCGGAAGGCGCAGATGACTGCCATTTCGTAACAGCCAGGAATTTGATTGCTGTTGGGCCTCCCGATGGATGGGCTGGAGGGACCCTGTTTATCGACGCATTGGACGAGGGTCAAGTGTCCTCGGGAAGTTTCTTGGCAGCATTCGACGCCATACGGAAGAAGCTGGTCGAGCTTGGTCGCCCTCGGTTTCGGCTTTCGTGCCGAGAGGCTGAGTGGTTCTCTGAGGGTGCTTCAGAGCTAAAATTTGTGTCCCCAAACAACGAGGTCGTAGAGCTATATTTAGAACCTCTATCCGATGCTAAAGTCCGACAGCTGGTCGAATCCTGGGTGCCCTCTCGCCTGCCGGAAGCGGATGAATTTCTTGCCAAGTCGGAGCAACTTGGAGTTGCACCCCTCTTTGGCAACCCTCTGCTACTTGACCTAGTTGTCAGAGCCGTTGGAAGTGACAGATGGCCAGCAAGCAAAGAGGAAACGTACGAACTCGCCTGCCGACAACTAGCTCTAGAGCACAATCTAGTGCATCAACGCGGCCAGAGGGGCAAGAATTTCTCCTTGGAGGGAACTTTACATCAAGCGGGTCTACTTTCCGCATTGCTCGTCATTTCCAGCGCGTCGAGCATTGCCATCGACGAAGCATTGCCGGGGGAATCATCGGTCTCCGTTCCAACAGTTGCCGCAGCCTTAGGGCTGAACATTGACGAAATCCACGCCACCCTGTCTACTCCGCTCTTCGGAGCTGCAGGGTTCAATCGAGTTCCGCGCCATCGAACGGTGGCAGAGTACTTGGGAGCGAAGGCCATTGCTCGACTTGTACAACGTGAGGGCCTGCCGATTTCACGCGTACTGGCGCTTATTTGCGGGAACGATGGGAGGGTTGTCGATGCTATGCGGGGTCTTTACGCCTGGCTCTGCCTTCACTGCAAGACTGAGCGCCTGCTCCTCATCGAGCGTGACCCACTTGGACTCGTCCTCTACGGGGATGTCCGGCCGTTCTCTGCAAGCGAGAAGGTAGCGCTCCTGGACGCGCTTCATCGAGAAGCGGCGCAATACCGCTGGTTCAGGAACGAAAATTGGTCTGCTCAGCCTTTTGGCGCTCTCGGTACTTCAGATATGGTCCAAGTATTTGCGGACCGGTTGGGTGATGCTTCACGTGACCCTGCACATCAGGCCGTGCTCGATTGCATTCTGGATGCCATTCAGTATGGAAGCCCCATGTCCGCACTAACACCTGCACTAATGGACATTGTTCGGGACACGACGTACTGGCCTCGAATCCGGAAGGCGGCGTTGGATGCGTTGCTTGTCAATGACGACTCCGAAGGAAATGCCGCAAAACACCTTCTGCGCGAAATCGACAGCGGTCAAGTAGAAGACGACGAAGATGAGCTCATTGGAGCGTTGCTAACTCACCTGTATCCGACGCTGTTGCCCCCCAACCAAGTGGTGGCATATCTTCGAAAGCCCAAGTTGGACTCCCTCTTCGGCGACTTTAAGTACTTCTGGAAGAGTAAGTTCCTTAACGCAACGCCCGGGTCCGCCTTGCCCGCGCTAGCGGAGCACTTCGCGTCATCAATTAAGAACTTAGAGGCGGCAGCAGATGGTCAGCGAGATGATGACCTAGAGGACATGAGAGAAATCGCTGCGCAACTCCTCGCGCGCGCACTGCTCGAGTGCGGCGATGACTCTACACCGGAGCAGATTTATTCTTGGCTCAGAGTAACTGTCGATGAGTACGGATTTCATCGCGGCCACGGAGGTAGCGTAGACGACATTCGGGCGTGGCTTTCAGCAAGGCCATCACTCATCAAAGCCATTTTGGCTTTCGGCTACTCGCAGGTTCATCCGGATGAACAAGGGAAGCTGAGTTTTTGGATACCTGAGCATCGGTTGGGGAGGGTCGACTTACCGAAGGATTGGTACAAATGGATGCTCTCATTGGCGAGCATCACACCGAGCGCTGAACTGGCACAGTACTGCTTTAGACAAGCTGCCATGTACGCAATCTCGCCACCTACGCCGTTCGATATCACCATTGATGACATCGCGGAATGGGTATCGGCAAATTCAGCACGGTGGCCCAATGCTCAACAGTGGCAATCTGACGCGTGCTCATGGGCGCTCGATACCCATTACAAGACTGAGTTCGCGAGAAAGTTGGAGGCGACCCAAAAACGCCTTGAACAACGAGAGGAACGTCAGCGGTCGCTTGCCCCTCACCTGGAAGATGTCTATGCCGGCAAGGCACCGCCCTCTCTCTCCCACCAGTTGGTTTTGGCATACCAGAATCGTTTCAGCAACATCAACGGAAAGAGTCCCGTTGAACGCCTCCAGGACTATCTAGTAATCGATGAGACCAGCGCGCAGCGCGCCATCGGTGGAATCCGAAGRATTCTTACCAGATATGACTTGCCAACCGCGGACGAAATTTCCTCGCTTGACATCGACGAGAAGAGACACTTCTATTTGCAGAAGCCTTGCTTGCTAGCTGCAGAGCTTGAGAGCCAGTCCGACCCTAATGCCTGGCAACGCTGGGACCATGGTCTGATTCGAACGCTAGTAGCATTCGTGCTCGTAGCGTCAACAGAAAAATCACCGACGTGGTACCTAGCCGTCGCTAACGCGCTGCCAGAGCTTGTCGCTCCGCTCGTTCTTCGCCATGCTGCGGCCCGGCTTGGCGATGTGGAGGGTCCACAACTTTCCGCGTTACGTGACCTACGCGAGCCTACAGGCCCAGTCAATCTGGCGCGAGTTCTGTTGCCAGAACTCTTCTCGCTACTTCCAGACCATGCGTCGCCTGGGCAAGTTCGCTTTTTGAACACGGTTCTCCTCCCTGCGGCGGGAATCCATGACACGAAGACCTTGTTAGGCGTGGCATCTGCGAATGTGGGCAATGATGGAATCGACGAGCGCCAACGGCTCGCTTACCTTGTAGCCGGCCTCCGAGCATTTCCTGACGTGTTCGGTCCTCAGCTAGATGAGCTCTTTTTGAGTTCATCCGTAGATGTGGCCGCGCTCACTGACGCCATCATCCAACAGTACGGTACAGCCGACGAAAGTCGGCGCTTCACTCCTAGGGTACTTGCGAGACTGGTGGAGATTCTCGCTCCCAGCGCAGCGGTGAATCATTTCGAAATAGACCGAATCCACACCCACGAGCACGAAAGAGGAGATATCAGTCCATCGACTGACGAAATGGCTCGCCGAAGACGCTTCTCCGCAGGCGGGAACAGAGCTCCGGCGCCTAAAGGCACTACCGTCGTTAGAAAGTTGGCGTGTCCATCTGGATGGTTGCTACTACGCCCAGCAGCGCTTTGCTCGAATGGCTTTTTTCAAGCCGACAGACGCGCTCGCAGCCGCGAATACCCTGGCCAATCGTGCACCCGCAAACCCGCAAGATTTGGCAGCGCTAATGGTCGACCAGTTGACCATTTGTGCAGAGCACATCCGTCACGACGATACGAACCTACTGCGGCTGTTCTGGACGAAAGACCACAATGGCGATGAGAAGCCAAAGTCGGAGAACGAATGCCGCGACATGCTCTTAACCCTTCTGCGCGAACGCTTGGCTCATCAAAACGTTGAAGCATCGAAGGAGGCGCACGCTGCCGGTGAGCGGCGCGCTGACATGCAAGGGGTACTGTTCGCCAAGAGTTCACGCATCATGGTCCCAGTCGAAATCAAGAAGGAGAATCATGAGACGGTCTGGACAGCGTGGCGAGAACAGCTGGGGCGCTACTACTCGGTCCATCCGGATGCAGGCGGAATGGGCATCTACATCGTCTTATGGTTTGGACACTCTCCTAGAGCAACGCCTGAGCGCGTGAAGCCTCGGGACGCCCAACATTTTGCGACATTGATGAGTGACCGGATACCGTCGGAGGAGTGGCCACATATCAAGGGCGTTGTCATCGACTTGTCTCGAGCGTAACCACCACAACACCCCTTCGAGCCAGCGCCTCACCATCATAAGTCCATTGCTGCTCGCGTGTGCATCGAGCGCGAATCGCGAGCTTAAATGAAGCTGACCAAATTGGTGCTCAAAGGTAGACCGTACCGGTTCATAGCGGAGCCATGCGATGGGCTGTCTTGGCTTGGCTTGGCGACTGAACTCGCCGTAGACTAGGCCATGGCCGCCAACTCTGAACGGACGCCCCTGCCGCTGTCCAAGTACCGGAAGAAACGTGACTTCAATGTCACGTCTGAGCCTGCACTGCAGAGCAGCGGTCCTTCAGCCGCAGGCCAACACTTGTCGTTCGTTGTGCAAAAGCACTGGTCCGCGCAGCTGCACTACGACTTTCGACTCGAGCTCGATGGCCTTCTACTGAGCYGGGCCGTCCCTAAGGGGCCGTGTTACGACCCTCAGGAGAAACGGATGGCCATCCATGTCGAAGACCATCCAATTGAGTATGCGAGTTTCCAAGGCAATATTCCCCCAAAGCAGTACGGTGCCGGAACAGTCATTGTGTGGGACCACGGCACCTGGGAACCTGTCGACGACCCGCGCGAGGGGATGGAGGCCGGAAAGCTAGTTTTCCGGCTGCACGGGGAAAAACTCGCCGGCGCATGGGAGCTGGTGCGCATCTCCAAGCGCGAAGACAAGCAAGACCACTGGATGCTTATCAAGAAGCGTGATGAGTGGGCCCAGTCCCTTTCCGAATATGACGTCATCACGACATTGCCGGACAGTGTCCTTGAGAAGCCCTTAGGCTTAATCGAGGAACGCGAACCCAGGTCCGGCCTCCGGTCTTTGCACGAAGCAGAGCCCGAAATCGACCTCACCCAAGCAGTGACCGCCGTGCGCATGCGCAAAAAAGTACAGCCAAGAAAGTACAGGCTATCGGGATGGCCAAAATGATGGCCCTTGACGAAGTAGTTGATGCAACGCGAGTCTAATTCGTCGGCGTAATTCAGTGCACGGCTAAGCATGTCCTTGCTAAGCACATGCCTCAAGCTCCGCGAAAAAAGCGGGCGTGGTCGAGCGACGCCAAGGACTGGTCACAGTGCTCGCGGGCGGCGGAACGCGACCAGCGGCGCTAATGCGGGAAGGTGGGAGGCAACCGGCTAGAAGACTTCCGCATGTTCAAGAAGTTGGCCCAGTTCCTCAATCCCTCGAGCCACTACCCCCTCGTACTCAGCCCGGTCCGCGCTATTAGCAAAGGCCAACTGGCCAGACGTGAGCCGCCGAACGCCGTGCTCCCGGTATCGAAGCACGGCGGCGGCAACCGCCCCAATGTCATTCGCGCCATTTTCGCGGCCCGCAAGTCGGAGGGTGGGAAAGTGGTAGCGTTCGGTGGGGTCCTCCACTCCCGCCCGAAGGAAGGATGACCTTCTAACCAAGCACGGGACACATCGGCCGCAATGAGTGTACTTGTAGTAGCCGTAGCGACCGCAACTGGTCGAATCACCGACCAACTCCATGAGCAGGTCCACATCACGGCATTCGCAAATGATTTCGCCCTTCGTCTTGAACGAGTATGGTCGCATTAGTCGCCCTCTAAGACCGAGCTCCGTCCAGACCTCTTGCAACCTTTCCATAAATACGGGATGGGTTGTCTTTGTGCTAAGGCTCCCGGCTCGACCAGGATTCAGCGGAATGTTCAGACTAATGAACCCATTTTCAGGAACGAACACATTCACCCGGTCCACACCGCTTATTGCGGACGCTGCGATAGCAGCAAACGCGAAAAAGACGATGGACCTACCGCGCGTGGAGCGCTCTGTAGGGTGGACGAGTTTGATATTGTGATTCCATTGCAGATACCGTTCGCGGGCACCAAGTCGTAGTGCGTACCGCCGTTGCGTTCGCGCATCCCCTTTCGCAATCTGAGAGACGAAAAGCGGCTTCCAGCCCATATTTGTTGCATCAATCGCGCCGACGAGGCTATCGACGCCTCCTGAAAGCAACGAGACGCAATCCGCTTCGAACACCTTGGGTGCCAGGGAAAACGGCGGAGCATCTGCACCTTCGATGAAGGTCAAATGCCAGAAGTCGCCGGTCAGGAATCTCAGCATGACCTGCAGCTTTCGCACTATCTGCCTGAACGGCTCCGGGTCGACGAGAGCAACCGTGAGGTCGATTACCCTAGTCCATCCATCAGCGCTCGTGGCACGAGCGACAGCGAGGTCCGCTGCAGATACCGCAAGCGCAAAGGTCGAGAAGTCCCAAGTCCGCACATCAGGAAGTATTCCCGAACGCTGGACCTTGCGTTGAATGCTCGTGCCCACTGAACTTACGCCCTGACGACCAGCACTTCGATACATCGAGATGTAGTCCACCCCTGGCGACAGGTATTGAGGAATCAACTCCGGTGGTACACATATCACTCGGTTCATAGCGTCCCCTCGTAGGCTTCGAACGTCATACGAAGTGCCTCATTTACCAGCGCGTCGAGCTGGGCCTTTGTCGGATTTGGGCTGTTTGCCCGAAGCGCTTCCAGTTGCACACCGACTTCGTTCTTCACAAAGTCGCGCATCTCCATCTCTCGTAGGACACCAAGTTCAGGGTCCAGTTTGGCGCTCTCGAAGAACTGTCCGATGTCGAACGAAAGCCGGTTGCACACTTCGTTGCCGAGGAACAGCTGAAGCAGAGTCCAGGTGTCGGCATCCTTCATGTTGAGCAACTCGACATCCGGCTGGAGCACCAGTAGTTCGGAAATGGCGAGGGCCATAGAGTCACGCATCGACTCCTCGTCGACACTTCCACCGGGCCCTGACAGCGCCTGCACAATCGCATCAGCCACCTCATCGGAGGACGGATTCGACGCGAGCAGATTCTGCACCCAGCTCGCAATGGCCGGGTCGGTACCCTCTCGAATGTCCTTGATGAAAGATACCAGTGCTGAACCAGCGTTCGCGGAAGCTCGCATCCGTGAGGAAAGCTTCCTTGCGCCTCCCATTCCGCTGCGGGAATAGTGACCGATTCCTCGAGACAGGTACGACGTTTCGCCGGTGCGAACGAACTTGCCGATGTCGCGCTTCGCATCAGCGTAGCGTCGAGGCTGGGCTACCTCGTCTTCCTCAGGTTGAGGCTGCGCGTCACCTTGCTCTGGTTCGGGGGCCTCGCCCCCAACTTTCGGCGCGACAACACTCAATTCCTCGAGCCACGACGGAGAAAGGCTTACTCCGCTGCGAGGTCCGGAGCTTGATGTGGAAGTTCCCACTATTGTGTACCTCCGCTTCGCTTGCGCAATACGGTCTTCAGCTGCTTTGGAGTCTCATCGTCTTCCAGCCATTCAGCGATAAGGGATTGCGCCCAGGCGCTCCTGGCCAACAAGGGGCCGATTGGCGCTGGCCGCTGAGCGCTTGGAATTTCCGACAGTGCGAACGCCAGCTTCACTCCAAGTCCCTCGAAGGCGTCCGTCACATTGAAGCAGCGGGTCACGGATGCAGGGGACCACTGGTCGGCCCGCGCCTTTCTGATGAGTCGGACAAGGATTCGCTCGGCATCTGCCTCACCCAAGTCTCTAATTTGCGCAACCACGCCAGGAAACACTTGGGTCACCTTAAGCATGGCGTCGAACTGTCTGCGCGCGGCGGGTGATAGTTCGTCATATGAAGCGAGAGCAAGCGTCCGGTCTCGACTGAGATAGAGATAGGGAGTCAATGGAACATCCGCTAGTGGTGGAGCCAACCTCACCCACTGCTCGTAAAACGTGCCGCCCCAACTTGCAACGGGCGGCACGTACGGCTCACCCTTGGACGCGCTGGTCTCAAGTGCGGTGAGGAAGGTAGGCTTGCCCTCGTCGCTAGCCGAGATGGCTTTTACCAGATGGTCGAAGGCAGCAGTAGATGCACATCGTTCGAAGAGCTGCACTTTTACCAGTTCCTCCAAGCCAACCGACATCCCTTGCGCCCTTGCCAGCGACTCTCGAATCATCAAGTTGTTTAGGAAACGCTTGATGAGGCGGGGATTTCCCGCAATTTGCTCAGCGGTGACCAGAATCGGCGCGAGCTGCTCTGCAACGTCGATTTCCTTTCCGACTTTGTCCGCTTCCTTTCCGAATGCCGTGGTTAGAACCTCTCGCGTTACGCCGCCGTCCCATGACTTTTTCAGGGCAGCCAAGATATGGCTTTGGGCCTCCGCCAATGTAGCGTGTGAGATGTCCCCGCGACGTGCAGCCAGGTCCGCGAATAGAAGCATGACGTACGACTTAACCTCGTTCACACCCAACCGGGGCACACGCAATGGTACCTGGATGAGCTTATCGAAGTAGCTTGTAACCAAGTCGTCACTAATGTCCGCCTGACCAAAGTGAGCGCGTACGGCGCTCCGAATCATGTCCTCGTCGGCGGCGATGACAAAGGCTGTCCTAGGGACGAGCAGTAACAGTCGAACAGCTTCAAGCGTCGAAATGGCCGTATTGGGAAGGCATCGGTCCAAGTCGTCGACGAGAACTACCAAAGTTACGTCCAGGTCTTTGAGCAGGTCGGCGAACGCCCTACGTAGCCCTTCAATTTCCTTGGGAAGAGACTCCGTTTCCTTCTCTGCCAAGAGCCCCTCCAGCTCAGGTTTGAGCTCGTTGTACGCATTCTTAACTTCGCTCAGCTTGTCCGCTGAGAAGGCATGGCTGGCGCCCTTTACAAGGCCGCCGACCGCGCCGAGGATAGTGCCCAATGGCCCGGCGGCAGTTCCCATGGTCATGCCAATCACAGTAGGCACTGCGATGCGCCCAAGCTTGAGCCACCGTACGCGCTTGGCAAAGTCCCAAGCCTTTCCCAATAGGTTCTTGTCGTTTTCTGCAAGCTCCAGCAGCTTATCAGAGACCGCTTGGAGAAGAGCCTGTCTTGCGTCGTCAAAACCTTGGTAGAGCCAGGCGTTGAACTCAAGGAAGACGTACTTGCCTTGGTCAGCGTTGCTACTTTGCAGCTTTTTGCCGACCATCTTCACCAG
>NZ_JBFTLX010000220.1:0-18028 GCF_056396665.1 Cupriavidus sp. 05T313
GCCGCCAGAGACAAAACCACGAAACCACCAAGGCGGGCAGCGTCGTGGCGCTCGGCACCGCGAACGGCAGATGGCCGAATGGGCACGGCACCCGCCATCGGGGGCCGCACCACGAAACCATTGGGTCATGCAGTGGCGATGTCCTTCAAGCCGGTGAGGCACGCCAGCCAACACTCAGGGCCGTACGACGAAACCACCGAGGCCCATAAGCCTTATTGCTCTGCCCCCGGCAGGGTCGGCTTTCTTCTCGTTAGTCTTCTTTGCCGAAGCAAAGAAGAGTGACCGGCGTCCCCCGCAGGGGGATGTCGTATTCCTTTGGGTCCAAAAACCAACACCGCTCCATAAAAAACCCCCAAGCCCCAAAACCACATAAAACCCCACCCTTGACAACCCTCCCCACCCCTCCTATCCTCTCGAATAAATTCCCTAAGTAAGACCACTGTTCTATCCTACAGAACACAAAAAATCACCCAACGGTGCAGAGCACCACCCCAAACAGGAGACAAAATTGACCCTCTTCCCCTCCCCCATCCGTGCCCTGCTCCTCCTCGCCATCCCCGCCATGCTCGCCACCGCCGCCACCCCCGCGGCAGCGGACAGCTACCCGAGCCAACCCGTGCGCCTGGTAGTACCCTTCCCCCCCGCCGGCGGCACCGACGTCATGGCCCGGCTGGTGTTCAACAAGGTAGGCATGTCCACCCACTGGAACGTGGTGGTGGAAAATCGCGCCGGAGCAGGCGGCAATATCGGCATGGACGCAGTAGCCAAGGCCCGTCCGGACGGCTACACGCTGGGCATGGGCCAGACCGCCAACCTGGCGATCAATCCCACCCTGTATCCCAAGATGCCCTACGACGCGATCAAGGATTTCACGCCAGTGGCGCTGGTTTCCGCGCAGCCGCTGGTGCTGATCGTGCGCAAGGATGCGCCATACAAGAACCTGGCTGATCTCGTTACCGCCGGCAAGGGCAAGCAGCTATCGATGGCCTCGGCCGGCACCGGCACCGTGGGCCACCTCACCGGCGAGATGTTTGCCCGCCGCACCGGCATCAAGATGTTGCATGTGCCGTACAAGGGCGCCTCCCCGGCACTGACCGACCTGCTGGGCGGCCAGACCGATTTCTACTTCGCCACGCCGCCCATCGCGCTGCCCATGATCAAGGCCGGCAAGCTGCGTGCCCTCGCGGTGACTTCGGCCAAGCGCATGCCGCTGCTGGCCGACGTGCCCACCGTGATCGAAGGCGGCTACGCCGGCTTCCAGGCGGAGGACTGGAAGGCGCTGGTAGCGCCGGCCGGCACGCCGGCGGACGTGGTCAAGCGCGTCAACGAGGAAATCAACAAGGCCATCACCCAGCCCGACACCATCGCCAAGATGCGCGAGGAAGGCAGCGAGCCGCGCGGCGGCAGCCCTGCCGACCTGGGCGCGTTCATGAAGGCGGAAAACACCCGTTGGGGCACCATCGTGCGCCAGTCCGGCGCCAAGGTAGAGTAAAGCCTCCCGGTCTTTACCGCCCCGACCGCTCCGCACCCCGGGGCCGGCTTCGCTGCCACGAAGCCGGCCCCGGCACTGATACCTGGAATCCGCGCCATGCAAAAACCGCTACGCCATATCCGCGTCCTCGATCTCACCAATGTGCTGGCCGGCCCTTTCTGCTGCCACCAGCTGGCCCATATGGGCGCTGAAGTCATCAAGGTGGAAACGCCGGGCACCGGCGACCTCGCCCGCCAGCTCGGTGCCGACGCCGAACTCAACCGCCGGCTGATGGGCGTGTCCTTCCTGGCGCAGAACCCCGGCAAGCGCTCCATTACCGTCAACCTCAAGCACGCGCGCGGCAAGGAAGTGTTCCGCAAGCTGGTGGAGAGCGCCGACGTGCTGGTGGAGAACTTCCGCCCCGGCGTGATGGACCGGCTGGGGCTGGGCTTCGACGCTCTCAAGCTGATCAATCCCAAGCTGATCTACTGCGCGATCTCCGGCTTCGGGCAGGACGGCCCGCTCTCGGACCTGCCGGCGTACGACCAGATCATCCAGGGCATGTCCGGCGTGATGAGCATCACCGGCGACCCGCAGACCGCGCCTTACCGCGTGGGATACCCGGTCTCGGACACCATCGGCGGCATCACCGCGGCCTTTGCCGTGGCCGCCGCGCTGGCCGACCACCAGCGTACCGAGGGCTATTTCATCGATGTGTCGATGCTCGAGGCCACCCTCGCCACCATGGGCTGGGTGGTCTCCAACTACCTGATCGCCGGCAAGACTCCGGCGCCGATGGGCAACGAGAACATGACGGCCAGCCCGTCGGGGGCCTTCCACACCGGCGAGGGCCTGATCAATATCGCCGCCAACAAGCAGGAACAGTTCGAAGCGGTATGCCGGGTGGTGGGTCGCCCGGAACTCGCCACCGACGCGCGCTTCGCGGAACGCCAGGCGCGGCTGGCCAACCGCGCCGAGCTGACGCGCGAGCTGGAAGCCGAGCTGGCGAAGAAGTCCGCCGACGCATGGTGGCAGTTGTTCAACGAGGCCGGCGTGCCGGCCGGCCCGGTCTACAGCGTGCCGCAAACGCTGGACCACCCGCAGGTCAGCGGGCGCGGCATGATCGGCGACTTTGCCGACGTGCCCGGCGTGGGCCGCGATATCCGGCTGGTGCGCACGGGCTTCAAGCTCAACGGCGAGGCGCCGTCGGTCGATACGCCGCCGCCGGAACTCGGCCAGCACACCCGCGAAATCCTCGCCCAGCTCGGCTATGGCGAGGCTGACATCGAAACCCTGCAACAGGAGCGTGCCGTATGAGCGAACCCATCAACGAAGGCCAGCGGCTGTCCCAGGACTGGTGGCGCACCGAAATCATCGACATGCAGCCCGGCGAGATCCGCTACCGCGGCTATCCCATCGAGCAACTGATCGGGCAGGTGTCGTTCGCGCAGATGATCTGGCTGATGCTGCGGGGCGATCTGCCGGGCCGCGGCCAGGGCGAATTGCTGGATGCCGCGCTGATGTCGGCGGTGGACCACGGCCCGCAGGCGCCCAGCATCGCGATCGCACGCATGGCTGCCACTTGCGGTGTGGGGCTGAACAACGCCATGGCGTCGGCCRTCAACGTGCTGGGCGACGTGCACGGCGGCGCCGGCGAGCAGGCGGTGGAGTTGTACCAGGATGTGGCGCGGCGCGTCGACGGCGGACAAACGCAAGAAGAAGCGGTCAAGGGTGCGCTGGCGGATTACCGCGACAACCACGGCAAGTTCGTGTCCGGCTTCGGCCACCGCTTCCATCCGCTGGACCCGCGCGCTCCACGCCTGCTGGCACTGGTGGACAAGGCCGCGGCCGAAGGCGTGGTTTCGGGCCGCTTCGCCGGCATCGCGCGCGCGGTGGAGGCCGAACTGGGCGCCGGCCGCAGCAAGCCCATCCCCATGAATATCGACGGCGCCACGGCCGTGATCTATGCCGAACTGGGTTTCCCTGCCCCCCTGGCGCGTGGGCTGTTCTGCCTGTCGCGCTCCGTCGGCATCCTGGCCCACGCATGGGAGCAAACCCAGCAAGGCGGCCGCAACAAGGGCCCCATCCCGCGCCAGTACATCTGGACCTATGACGGCCATCCGCCGCGGGACGTGCCGCCCGCGCAGGACTGAGCGGTAGAACTACCGGATCGGCGCGTGGACGGAATCGCCCACGTCGCCAGGTACCGGCCGCGTGGCCGGCGCCATCCAGGACGCCAGCGCATAGCGGTCACGGCCGAACTCCTTGGCCGCGTAGAGGGCACGGTCGGCCGCCGCGAACAGCGCGCGCCACAGCCCGTCCACCCCCGCCGCCCCGCCCCGCAGCTCGGCCACGCCGATGCTTACGCTGGCGAAGGCCGTCCCGTCGCCGGGCAGCGGGATGGCACGCACTTTCTTCAGGATGCGGTTGGCCAGCGTCGTGGCCTGGCCTTCATCGGTATGCGGGCAGAGGATGCAGAACTCCTCGCCGCCGTAGCGGCCGGCCACATCGGAGGCGCGCCGCGAATTGTCGATGGCCTCCGCAATCAGCTTGAGCACGCTGTCGCCGGCATGGTGGCCGTTACGGTCGTTGACCTGCTTGAAATGATCGACGTCGATCACCAGGCACGACAAGGGCTGGCCGTGGCGCTCCCATGCCGCTACCAGGCTGGTAGCCGCCTTGTCGAGCGCGCCGCGGTTGAGCAGGCGCGTCAGCGCGTCCAGCCGGGCGCCGTCTTCCTTGGCGGCGATAACCTGCTCCATCGCCATCAGCGTGAAGCCGAACAACCCCAGCAAGGTAGCCACAAGCGGCGTCAGCAGCAGGAATGCGTCCGCACTGCTGGCGTAGAACGGGCCCGAGGCCACCATGCCGTTCACACCGGCGGCGAAGCCGGCCAGTTGCGTCGTCAGGTGCATCAGGCTGGCGACCACCACCAGCGGCGTGCCGATGCTGCGCCGGCCCCCGTGGGCGCACAGCAGCGTGCCGGCGGTCAGCGCAGCCACCAGGGCCAGGCAGCCATAGCCGATCACGTGCATGCGCGCCTGGCTGTTGGCCATGCCGGCGACCCCGAGCAGCGCCAGTCCGGCCACCGACACGCCCACTGCCAGCGAGCGGTCCCACGAGACCAGGCCGCAGTAGATCCGCACGCCGCGGTAAATCAGCAGCCTGCCGGCGATAAACGTCGCCGCGCCCGCGGCGCCGACATAAACCAGGCGCGCCGACGCATTGGCGGCCAGCACCAGTCCGGCCGCCGACACCAGCAGGTGCCCCCATGCCCACAGGCGCCCGGCGGCACTGGGACGCAAGGCCGCCAGGAGGCCCGCCGAAATGGCCAGCGCGCTGGCGTACACAACCACCATGACGACGACGATCGTTTGCTGGTCTAACTGCACGGGATTCCTTTGAAGATACCGTGTTGCCGGTGACGTTGACGGGAAGGTGCGGGGGCGGGGGCGGCCTGGATACCGGGTCAATTTCGCAAAGGCGCATGATAACGTCACGGGGCCCCACCGGGCACCCCCGACAAGCCGGGCATGGTTGTCCCTGACAAACATCGTTGGTTTCGTGTCAGGTTCGGACGGAGGAAGCGACGCAGCGCTAACAGCGAGCCGGCGTGCGACCGGCGACCGTGGCAAGCGCCAGCGAGGCCTGGATCCCCGGGTATCAGACAGGAAACGGGAAGGTGCCCCCCAGCGCCACAGTCAGGTCACGCGCCGCAAGCAGCACATGCGGGCGAAACGCCTCGTCAAAGCGCGGCGTGGGGCAGGTCAACGTCAGCGCGCCCTTCAGCTGGCCGTCCGGACCGAACACGGGCGATGACACGCCGGCAATGTCCGGGATCCGGTCGCCAACCAGCGCGGCAACGCCCTCTTCCCGGATCTTCTGGTAGATCTCTCCGCGCGCGCCGCTGAATGCGCGCAGCACGCGGCCGCCGGCGCCGCGGTTGCGCGGCAGCAGTTCGCCCGCCTTGGCGTGGTCGCGCACCGGCTGCGGCGAATCGACACGGTACAGGCACAGGCGATGCTCGCCCTGCTCGACGTGAAAGGCGGCGCTCTCGCGCGTGGCCTGCACCAGCTGGCGCAGCACGGGCATCACCACCATCTCCAGCGAGAAGGAGGCGGAATACACCGAGTGCAGGCGAGCCACTTCGGGACCTAGCCCATAGCGGCCATCGGTATGACGCAGGATCAGCCTGGCATGTTCGAGCGACGCCAGCAAGCGCAGCAGCGTGCTTTTGTAGAGGCCCGTACGCTGTGCCAGTTCGACCAGGCTCAGTGTGGTGTCGCCAAGATGGAACGCGGAGAGCACATAGAGGGCCCGGTCCACGGCTACGGCGCCGCCTTCCGCGGCATGCTTGTCGGCTTCGGATAGCTGGGCAGCTTTACGTGGCATGTATGTAGAAACAGGAAACAGGAAACAGGACTGGAAAGCTTGAATGGCGCAGGCGAAGGAATTGTCCCCGCCACCCTGCGCGCGGGGACGCCGCCCGCGTGGCCAGATGCCCTGCTTCCCCGGCGCCAGCATGCCCGCCGGGTCGAGCGCATCCTTGACCCGCTCGACCAGCCGCAGCATGGCATGCCCGTTGAAATCCYGCTGTGCCGCCACGCGGTCCATCAGGTCCGGATGGGCGCGGTACAGGCCGTAGCCTGYGGCGCCCAGTTCGCCCGCCAGCCGGTGCGCAAGCGCGCGCGCCTGGCTGCGCTGCTGCGGGTCGGCACGATCGAAGATGGCGGCGAAGATGTGATGCAGGCACCGTGGCGCCGCGGTGAAGCCACCGTAGTAGTCGAAGCCGTGCGCCGCCGCGCGATCGCGCACCAGCAGGTATTGCCGCATGGCATCGGCACCGGTGGCCGGGCACAGTGGCGAGATATCGAGGTGCGCGCCGTCGCCGCCGCACCACGCCAGCATGCGCATGGCCGACAAGCTGGGCACGCCAAGCAGGCCCAGCGCGCCTGCGCTGTCCGGCGGCGCGCTGGCCACGCCGGCGGCGTCGTACGGCCAGGCCCGCAGGCGCGCGCCGGGGATCGCGCCGAATGCCTTGCGCGCGATGCGCCAGCGCGCCTGCACCAGCGCGGCCGGTCCGTACAGGCCGAAACGCAGGTTCCACCAGCCGATGTCCAGCTTGCGGATCATGGCTTGCAGCGCCGTTGCCGGCATGGGGCCGGCACCGTCATACCAGTCGCTGCGCGCCGACACGCCGGCGGCCCAGCGCACGGCGCTTTCGATCACGGCCGGCCCGTGCACGACCTCGGCCAGCCGCAGCGGGCGCAGCGTGTCGACTACCGTCTCTAGGTCGGATTCGCGGGCAAAGCTGGCCTGGCACAGCAAGACCGTCTCCGGCGCGGGCATCAGCCAGATGCCCATCTTGGTGACGATGCCGAGATTGGATTGCATGAACAGGCCATCGATGCCAGGGCCATAGCCGTCCCGGTGCAATTGCCAGGCCGTGCCGCCGGACAGCGCGCCCATGCCGGTGCGCACGATCTCCCCGCTGGCCAGTACCACCTCCATGCCGCACTGCATGGCGGCGTGATCGCCATAGGGCGTGACGCCAAACCCGCGCTCCAGCGTATTGCCGATCACGCTGCCCCAGCCGACCGCCGGCGGATCGATCCACAGCGCAATGCCTTCGCGGCGCAAATGCGCGTGGAGATCGAAATAGCTGACGCCCGGCTCCACCAGCGCATAGGCCAGCGCCGGGTTCACTTCGAGAATGCGGTTCATGCGCCGCAGGTCGAGCACCAGCGTGCCGCGCTGCCGCGGCGCGGCGCCGCCGTAGCCCAGGTTGCGGCCAATGGAAACCGGCCAGAGCGCAAGGCCCGCGGCGCTTGCCACGCGCAGCGCGTCCTGCACTTGGGCAATGCTGGCCGGCAGCAACACCGCGGAGGGGGCGAAGGCCCCCGGATCTTCATCGGGCAGTGGCGAGTAGGGATCGAGATAGGCGGCGAGGTCGGAGGGCGCTGACAATACCGCGCCCTCCCCGAGCACCGAGGCGAAATCATCCAGGGCCCGCGCAAACCGCGCCGTGGAACAGTCCGGCGGAAGCACCTGTTTCGCATTCACGTCCGGCGCCGGCCTCCCTCCTCAATGGTGGTGGCCACCGCCACCGCCGCCCCCATGGAATCCACCCTGGAATCCACCCTGGAATCCACCGCGGAACCCGCCCCGGAACCCACCGCGCATGCCGCCATGGAAGCCGCCCCCCGCGTGCGCGAAGGACATGTGGTGCATATGGTGAAAGTGATGAAAACGGTCAACGAAGATAAAGCTCGCCCCAAAGCCGACACCGACCGGCGCCCAGTACCACGGATCGACGTAGTAAGCCGGCTGCGTATAGATCATGGTGCCGCCGGAGCTTTCCACCATCTGCCACGAACCGTCCGGCTGCAGGCAGGCCAGCCCGACCACTTGCTGCAGGTAGCCATCGATCTCCACCTGTCCCGCCATCTGCTGGCAGGGCGACGAATAGCCGTTCCATGCGTCAGCGGCCATCTGCGCTGCGGCCGGCACGCTCAAGCCGAGGCCGGCAAGCAACGCCGCCACGGCACCCAGAGCTTTTCCCATGATGTCATCCCAGGGAACGAACGCCCGACGTTTGCGACGTACCAGGGCAACGCGCAAGGCACATCCCGCGGCACATCGGTTTGCCTGCAGGACCCGCTGGCGCGGCTGGCGCACGCGCCTGCGCGCCTGCATTACGTAAACGGATTGGCGCCCCCGCTTATTCCCCCCGTTTATTCCCCCGTTCATGCCACGCTGCCTGACGTCGTCAAAACGCGCCGCGGACCGCTATCGCCACGCCTCCGGATGCCCTCCCAGGCTGGCGCAGACATCGCCGGCGATGGCGCGCAGGCGAGCTTCGCCCAGTTGGCCTGACAGCGCATAGCCGGCCCCGCCCCCGACCCAGTAATAGGTGCGGCGGTCCGCCTGGCGCAGCAGGCCGAGCGAGGCCGAAGCCGGCGCCGCCGGCGTGATGTACAGCGTGAGCCGCTCGCCGGCCGCGTTCTGGTACATCAGTTGCGCAGCCGGGCCGGCGTCGCCCACAAGCAGCCGGCCACCCAGCAGCGCGAATCCGTATTCGTCCAGCGACGGGATGGTCAGCGTGCGCGCGAGCCGGCGCGACAGCCAGGCCTGCAAGTGTGGCTGGTCGGCAGCCGCCACCTCGACCGGATGGCGCTGTTCGGGCGCGAACACCGCGTAGGCGGCATCGGCGTGGCGCGCGAACTCGCGGGGATCGGCGCTCGCACCGGGAAGCCAGGCCACGCCGAGGGCAAGCGCCATTCCGGCCAGCGCCCAGCCCAGCGCGGCAAGGGCACGGCGCCACCAGCGCGGCCGCGCCCTGACCAGCACATAACGCAGGTTGGCTGGCAGCGGAAACAAGGCCTTGAGCGCGGCATTCTGCTGGCGATAGCGCTCCGCCAGCATTGCCGCCTGCGCGTCATGCGCCAGCGCCGCGCGGGCGGCCGCCGCTTCGGACTCCGGCAGTTCGCCGTCCACCAGCGCGCACAAGCGCGCTATCGCCTCGATATCCGGTGCGGGTTGGCTGGAGCCAGTTTCCCGATCGTCGTTCATGGCGTATTTCTCACCACCTTGAGCGGCACGTGCCGCTCGCTGTTTCCACCTGCGCCACCGGTGCCATCGCCAAGCCACGCGCGCAAGTGCTCCCGCGCCCGCGCCAGGCGCGACATCACGGTGCCAGGCGGCACCTGCAATACCGCGGCGGCCTCCTGGTAGCTCAAGCCCTCCAGCACGATCAGCAGCAGCACTTCACGCTGCTCTGCCGGCAGCCGGTACAGCGCGCGTTGCACATCGCGCAGCAAGAGCCCGTCGATTTCGCCTGCCGGGGCCTCCTGCCGCTGCCACAGCGGGTCGGCGTCGTCCACGGCCACTTCGCGGCGGCGGCGCAACTGATCGATATAGAGATTACGCAGCACGGTCAGCATCCAGGCCCTGACGTTGCTGCCCGCGCGCAGGCGGCTGCCCTGGGCGATCGCGCGCTCCGCGGTGTCCTGCACCAGGTCGTCCGCCCACGCGGCGTCGCCGGTAAGGGCGCGCGCATAGCGCCGCAGTTGCGGAAGCCAGACCGCTATGTCATCGCCAAAGCTCACAGCTGACAAGACATGGGGCACGCATCCCGATGCATCCGCGCGGATCTCAGTACCCGCCGCCGCCCATGCCGCCGGTGCCGCTCGTGCTACGGCTGCCGTCGCGCGAGGCCGATGACTGGCCGGACCCGCCGCCATCCGACGAGCAGGCCGCCACCGCCATCAACGCCAGCAGCAATGCTGAAACCAGTCGGAGCGCTTTCATGTTGGTCTCCTTGGTGGCAGGCCACGCGGCGGCGGCATCGGCCGATGCCGCATGCGCCACGGCCGGCTGCGCGCATGCCGCCGCCGGTCCTGCCCAACGGGTAAACGCATGGCGCCCCGGTTTTATTCCATCGCAGGGGGTGCGTCGCTGTCCGCCGCCGCAATCGCGGCGTATCGCCGACTTCCGCGCCAGGCTCGTGCGGCCCGCGATACTTCACGACGTTCCTTGCATTGTCATGCAAGTGATCTAGAGTGATGTGATGCGCCATTTCGCCCCGCCGTTTCGCCCCACTCTGCCCTGCTGTGACGGTAAATGAATAGTCACAGCGCTTCACGGCATGACGGCATGACGTCACGATGAAGTGATCGAGCAATGGCTGGATTGAGTGCACTGACACAGGCTCGCATTCAGTTTGCGGAAATCACCTTCCTCCACCTCGTTCGTCCTGCCATTTCCCATGGCCAGGTCAGGCATCAACGCTCTCACGGCCTTTCCCGCGCGCCGTGCGAGGCTTCCGGCCATCGCCGCCGCCCTGATCGCGGCCACGACCGATAGCCGAACCTTCAACGATGGCCTTGCGCGGCGCAAAGCCGGAATGGCTGCCGCCTTGCTTCCCCGGCGCCGGCCGGCGCCCCGCCGCGCCGCATCCGTCACCGGGCCGTCAAGCCGCCCCGCCGGCCCGGTCCGGCGCGCATCCGGCGCATGCGTGTTTTCGTGTCTCCAGTCCCCTACCACCGATTCCGAGGTTCTTTCATGCGCATCGAGCGGGTTCCATTTCGCCATATCAGTGCCGCGACGATTGCCGTAGTGCTTGCCGCGTGCGGACAGAAACCTGCTGCGCCGCCGCCCCCGCCGCTGGAAGTCGGCGTCGTCACCGTCAAGCCGGCCACCGTGCCTGTCACGACCGAACTACCCGGCCGCACCAGCGCGTTCCTGGTGGCGCAGGTGCGCGCGCGGGTCGATGGCATCGTGCAGCGCCGGGAATTCACCGAGGGCTCCGACGTCAAGACCGGACAGCGTCTCTACAAGATCGACCCGACGCCCTACATTGCCGCGCTCAACAATGCCAAGGCGGCGCTGGCGAAGGCGCAGGCCAACGTCGGCACGCAGCAAGCGCTGGTCCAGCGCTACAAGATACTGGTCGGGGCAAACGCCGTGAGCAAGCAGGACTACGACAACGCCGTTGCCGCCCTGGGCCAGGCGGTGGCCGACGTGGCAGCTGGCAAGGCTGGCGTGGAAACGGCGCAGATCAACCTGGGCTACACCGATGTCGTCTCGCCGATCACCGGGCGCAGCGGCGTGTCGCAGGTCACGCCGGGCGCCTACGTGCAGGCCAGCCAGGCCACCCTGCTGACCACCGTGCAGCAAATGGACCCCATCTACGTCAACCTGACGCAATCGAGCGTGGAAGGCCTGCGGCTGCGCCGCCAGATCCTGGAAGGCCGGTTGCAGACCAGCGGCGCCAACGCCGCCAAGGTCACGCTGCTGCTCGAAGACGGCCGCACTTACCCGCAGACCGGCCAGATCCAGTTCACCGACGTGAGCGTCGACCAGGGCACGGGCTCCGTCACGGTGCGCGCGATCTTCCCCAACCAGGACCGGGTGCTGCTGCCGGGCATGTTCGTGCGCGCGCGCATCGACGAGGGCATGAACGACAAGGCCATCGTCGTGCCCCAGATCGGCGTCACGCATGACCAGAAGGGGCAGCCGGTGGTGCTCGTGGTCGGCCAGGACAACAAGGTAGCCCAGCGCCAGATCGCCACTTCGGGCACCTTCGGCAATGGCTGGGTGGTGGACAGCGGCCTGCTACCGGGCGATCGCGTGATCGTGAACGGCGTGGAAAAGGCAAAACCCGGCATGACGGTAAAGCCGGTCGAGGCCCAGGTGCCGGCGCAGCCGGCCTCCGGCGCGCAGGCAACGCCCCCCGCGAGCGCGCCTGCGGCATCGGCGACAGCGGCGCCATCGTCGGCGCCATCCCCGTCATCCACCCCGGCCGCGCAATAAAAGGGAGCCGCCTTCATGGCAAAGTTCTTTATCGACCGGCCAATCTTTGCGTGGGTGATCGCCATCATCCTGATGCTGGCCGGCCTGGCCTCCACCGCCACGTTGCCGGTTGCCCAGTACCCGACGATTGCCCCGCCCGCCGTCCAGATCAGCGCCACCTATCCCGGCGCTTCCGCAAAAACCGTCGAAGATACCGTCACGCAGGTAATCGAGCAGCAGATGAGCGGTCTCGATCACCTGCTCTACCTGTCCTCCACCAGCGACGACTCCGGCACGGCCACCATCACGCTGACCTTCGCGGCCGGCACCAATCCGGACATTGCGCAGGTCCAGGTACAGAACAAGCTGCAACTCGCGACGCCGCTCTTGCCGCAGGCCGTGCAGCAACTGGGCACCAAGGTCACGAAATCGAGCAGCAGCTTCCTGCTGATCCTCGCCTTTGTGTCGAAGGATGGCAGCATGGGCCGCTACGACCTCGCCAACTACGTGGCATCGAAGGTGCTGGACCCGGTCAGCCGGATCGACGGCGTCGGTACGGTGACGCTGTTCGGCACGCAGTACGCGATGCGCATCTGGCTGGACGCGACCAAGCTGAACAACTACAGCCTGACGCCGATCGACGTCAAGAACGCGGTCGCGGCGCAGAACGTGCAGGTGGCCGGCGGCAGCCTGGGCGGCACGCCGTCGGTGCCGGGACAAATGCTGCAGGCCACCATCACGGAAGCCACGCTGCTGCAAACCCCTGCGCAGTTCGGCAATATCCTGCTGAAAGTGAATACCGACGGCTCGCAGGTGCGCCTGAAGGATGTGGCGCGGATCGATCTTGGCGGCGAGAACTACAACTTCGACACCAAGTACAACGGCCAGCCGACCGCGGCCTTCGGCATCCAGCTCGCCACCGGTGCCAACGCGCTCAGCACAGCAAAGGCGGTACGCGCCAAGATGACCGAGCTGCTGCGGTACGCGCCGCAGGGCGTGGTGGTGGAGTATCCGTACGACATCACGCCGTTCATCACGCTGTCGATCGAGGAAGTGATCAAGACCCTGATCGAAGGCATCGTGCTGGTGTTCCTGGTCATGTACCTGTTCCTGCAGAACCTGCGCGCCACGCTGATCCCGACGATCGCGGTGCCGGTGGTGCTGCTGGGGACGTTCGCGGTGATGTCGGTGGTGGGGTTTTCGATCAACACGCTGTCGATGTTCGGCATGGTACTGGCCATCGGCCTGCTGGTGGACGATGCGATCGTGGTGGTGGAGAACGTCGAGCGGGTCATGGCCGAGGAAGGCCTGTCGCCGCGCGACGCGACGCGCAAGGCCATGGAGCAGATCACCGGCGCGCTGGTCGGCGTGGCCCTGGTGCTGTCGGCGGTGTTCGTGCCGGTGGCGTTCTCCGGCGGCTMGGTGGGCGCGATCTACCGGCAGTTCTCGCTGACCATCGTCGCCGCCATGGTGCTGTCCGTGATGGTCGCGCTGATCCTGACGCCGGCGTTGTGCGCGACCATGCTCGAGCCGATCCCGAAGGGCCATCACGACGAAAAGACCGGCTTCTTCGGCTGGTTCAACCGTACGTTCGCGAAGAGCCAGCAGAAATACCGTGGCGGCGTGGTGCACGTGATCCGGCGCTCCGGCCGCTGGCTGATCATCTACCTGGTGGTGATCCTGATCGTGGGCTTCCTGTTCGTGCGGCTGCCCAAGGCGTTCCTGCCGGAAGAAGACCAGGGCACGATGTTCGTGCTGGTGCAGGCGCCCGTGGGCTCCACGCAGGAGCGCACCGCCAAGGTGCTGCTGGATGTGCAGCAGTACCTGCTGAATAGCGAGAAAGACGCGGTCGAGGCGGTGCTGACGGTGAACGGCTTCAGCTTTGCCGGCCGGGGGCAGAACTCCGGCCTGGTGTTCGTGCGGCTGAAGGACTTCAAGCAGCGCGAGTCCGCGGACCTTAAAGCCCCTGCCCTGGTCAAGCGGATCTTCGGACATTTCGCCGGGTACAAGGACGCCAACGTGTTCCCGTTGAATCCGCCGTCGATCCCGGAACTCGGCACGGCCGCGGGTTTCGACTTCGAGTTGCAGGATCGCGCCGGCCTGGGCCACGAGAAACTGATGCAGGCGCGCAATATGCTGCTCGGCATGGCGGCGCAGGATCCGATGCTCGCGCAGGTCCGCCCGAACGGCCTGAACGACACACCGCAGTTCAAGGTCAACATCGACCGCGAAAAAGCCAATGCGCTCGGTGTCAGCGCCGCGGACATCGACCAGACTTTCTCCGCGGCATGGGCTTCCCTGTACATCAACAACTTCCTCGACACCGACAACCGGATCAAGAAGGTCTACGTGCAGGGAGAGCCGAGATTCCGCATGAATCCCGAGGACCTGAACGCCTGGTACGTGCGCAACGCGTCCGGCGGCATGGTGCCGTTCGCGGCATTCGGTTCGGGGGCCTGGATCTATGGATCTCCCAAGCTGGAACGCTTCAACGGCATTCCGGCGACCGAGATCCAGGGCGCGGCCGCTTCCGGCAAATCCACCGGCCAGGCGATGAACGCCATGGAAGCCATCGCCGCCAAACTGCCGCCCGGCATCGGCTACGAATGGACGGGCCTGTCGTACCAGGAGCGCCAGTCCGGCTCGCAGGCGCCGATCCTCTATGGCATTTCGATCCTGTTCGTGTTCCTGTGCCTGGCCGCGCTGTATGAAAGCTGGTCGATTCCGTTCTCTGTGATCATGGTCGTGCCGCTCGGCGTCCTGGGCGCGCTGCTGGCAGCCACCCTGCGCGGGCTGGAGAACGACGTGTTCTTCCAGGTCGGCCTGCTGACCACGGTGGGCCTGTCGGCCAAGAACGCCATCCTGATCGTGGAATTCGCCCGCGACCTGCGCGACCAGGGCATGAGCACCATCAATGCGGCGGTGGAGGCCTCCCGCCTGCGCCTGCGCCCGATCCTGATGACATCGCTCGCCTTCATCCTTGGCGTGATGCCGCTTGCGCTCAGCAACGGCGCGGGCTCGGGCAGCCAGCATGCGATCGGTACCGGCGTGATCGGCGGGATGCTGACGGCGACCTTCCTGGCCATCTTCATGATCCCGATGTTCTTCGTCGTGATCGGCAAGTTCAGCAAGACCAAGGCAGCGCCGGGGACGCCTCCCCCGCCATCGCCGCCTTCCGGCCAGCCTGACCAGCCGGACAGCAACGGCGACGCCGGCATGCACAGGGAAGGACACTGAGATGCCCAGACTCGCATCGATCACGACCGCCGTGGCCATCCTTGCCGCCGGCTGCACGCTCCAGCCACGCTACGAGCGCCCGGCCGCCCCTGTTGCGCCGGCCTTCCCCGCCGGCGGCGCCTACGGCCAGCAGCCCGCCGCGAGCGGCGCGGAGAGTACCACGGCGGCCGCGCCGGCGACCGATATCGGCTGGCGGGATTTCTTTGCCGATCCGCGTCTTCAGCGCCTGCTCGAGCTGGCGCTGAAGAACAACCGCGACCTGCGCGTGTCGGTACTGAACATAGAAGCGGCGCGGGCGCAGTACCAGATCACGCGCGCGGCGTTGTTTCCCTCGGTCAACGCGGCGGCCTCGGGAACCCGGGCGCGCACGCCGGCGAACCTGACGGTCGCGGGCCGGACCATTGCGGCCGAATATTCGGTCGGCCTCAACGCGTCATGGGAAATCGACTTCTTCGGCCGTATCCGCAGCCTGTCGGACCAGGCGCTCGCGCAGTACCTGTCGCTGGCGGAAAGCCGCAAGGCGGCAGAGCTTGCCCTGTTGTCTTCGGTGGCGAACCAGTATCTCGCCATGCTCGCCTTCGACGATGCGCTCGCCGTCACGCGCGCCACGCTGGTGACGGCCGAGGAGTCGTTGCGCATCACCAGCCTGAAGTTCGATGTCGGGACCGGCTCGGAGCTTGACCTGCGGCAGTCCGAAGGCGTCGTCGAGCAGGCGCGCGCCAACCTGGAAACGGAAGCCCGGCTGCGCGCGCAGGCGGAGAACGGGCTGGTGCTGCTGGTGGGAGAGCCATTGCCGGAGGACCTGCCGCCGGGCCTGCCGCTCAACAGCCAGGCCCTGCTCGCCGATATCCCGGCGGGCCTGCCGTCCGACCTGCTGACGCGGCGCCCCGACATTGCCGCCGCGGAGCAATTACTGCTGGCCGCCAACGCGAACATCGGCGCGGCGCGCGCGGCTTTTTTCCCCCGCGTGACGCTCACGGGCAATGCGGGCACGCTCTCGCCAACGCTCGGCGGCCTGTTCAAGCCCGGTTCCGGCGCGTGGTCATTCGCGCCGCAGATTACCCTGCCGATCTTCCAGGGCGGCCAGAACGTGGCGGCCCTGGACCTGGCGCAGGTACAGAAACGCATCGAGATCGCCAGCTACGAGAAAGCCATCCAGACCGCCTTTCGCGAGGTGTCCGATGGCCTGGCCGCGCGCGGCACCTTCGACAACCAGATCAAGTCACTGGAACGCTTCACCGGCTCGCAGGAGCGCCGGCTGGTGCTGTCGGACCTGCGCTATCGCAACGGGGTGGACAGCTACCTGAGCGTGCTGACCGCGCAAAACGACCTCTACAGCGCGCAGTTGCTGCTGATCAACGCGCGGCTGCAACGGTTGACGAACCTGGTCGATCTCTACCAGTTCCTCGGCGGCGGCTGGATCGAACGAGCGGGTGACACGCCGCGCCCGGCCGACGCGCCGGCCGACTACGGCATGACCGCACCGGCTCCGGCGCCAGGCACGGCTTCCCCGTAGCCCCCCCGCCCGCGCCTGCTACCCCAGCCGCTGGCAGCTATACGCCTCGGTCCGGTAGGGAAACGCCACGCTCGGCTTGCCGGCCAGCGCCGGGCTGCCGTCGATCACGGCCTGCAGCCGTGCGCGCACCGCATCCTGCTGCGCCGGCGGCAGCGAGGCAATGAAACTGACCGACATCACGCGGTCCACGACCACCTGCTGCGCGGGACCGACATGCTCGTAGGGGAAGGCGGACAGGGCTAGTTCGCCGAAGCCTGCCGCCGGAAACACCGCCTTCCAGTCGCCTTTGTAGAAGCGCGGCGCATCGCCCTCGAACGGCGTCATGATGGCGGTGAGCCGCGCCACCCAGTCGACCGATTCGTCGCGTACGTTCCAGACCAGGCCGAGCTTGCCGCCCGGGCGCAGCACGCGGCCGATCTCGGCCATGGCGGCGCTGTTGGCGAACCAGTGGAAGGCTTGCGCGCAGACCACCGCGTCGACGCTGGCGCCGGGCAGCGGGATGGCCTCGGCGGTGCCCTCGAGCGCCTGCACCGAGGGCACCGCGGCGCTGAGCCGCGCACGCATGGCCGCAACCGGCTCGACCGCGATCACGGTGGCGCCGGTAGCCAGCAGCAGGCGGCTGAACTTGCCAGTGCCCGCGCCCAGGTCCAGCACGGTCTTGCCGGCCCGCAGGCCAAGCTCCTGTTCCAGCCAGGCGCCAAGCGCCGGCGGATAGTCGGGGCGGCCACGGGCGTAGGTATCGGCCTGGCTGGAAAAACCCTGGGCGGCGGCGTGATGGATGTCGGTCATGGGTGCGCGATTCTCTGAGTGCGTGGGACGGGCACGCCGGAGCCGGCAAGCGTGCAGGCGCGGCTCGGGAAGTGGCGGCAGCGGGCGGCGCGCGGTCAGGACCGTGGGAGTCTTGCCGTCGCGGCGGCGGCAAGCCGACAAGCTACGCCTTCCGCGCCGCCCCCGCAAGCACCGGTAAGCCCCGGCGGCGCGCCCCGGCCTGGGAGGCTCAGAAAGAGGGAACCGGGTTCTGGCCCTGGCTCACCAGGTACCTGCCGTCCTGGAAACGATAGCGCACCACTGCGTCCAGCGAGCGGCGCCGGGGCTTGGCCGCGCCGCCGGGCACCTTGACCTCCTCGCCCTGGAACGTCAGCGTGAGCTCCCCCGGCGCATCCGTGCCGAGCGCGAAGGCCGGCTTGCCCTCCACCTGGTAGCAGACCTGCTCGCCATCGTCCTGGCTGTCCGTGCCGCGTTCGGCGGGCGCGAGCGGCTTGCCGGCGAGCGCGTCCGCGCACGGTTCCAGCGCACCGCTGTTTTCCGCGCTCATTGCCACGCTGCCCAGCAAGGTCGATATCTGCCCCGGCGCCAGGCGATAGACGGAGGCCCAGCTGCCGCAATAGCCCTGCCAGCAACTGCCCCAGGTCTGGGTCAGCGCGAAATCCGTGGCTGAGATCTTCGTGACGGATGACTGTCCCAGCGAGCCTTCCACGCCGGTGTAGTCATAGCCGTCGACGCGCCGGTCC
>NZ_JBFTLX010000221.1:0-15733 GCF_056396665.1 Cupriavidus sp. 05T313
GCCGTATACCCCATCAACGCGATGGGTATTAGCAAGGCAATGATGGAGAAGGTCATGGTCGCCGCTAGTCGAAACCTGGAGGGAACGGGTACCGTAATCTGTGGTACGCGCTACGGCAACGTTATGGCGTCGCGCGGGTCGGTAATTCCGCTTTTTGTAGCACAGGTATTGGCGGGTCAACCCATCACAGTGACCGATCCCGGCATGACTCGCTTCATGATGACGCTTGGCGATGCAGTGGAACTTGTACTGTACGCGTTCGAGCACGGAAGCAATGGCGATATCTTCGTGCAGAAGGCACCGGCGGCTACTGTACAAGTGCTCGCTCAGGCCATACTCGGCTTGATGAGAAAGCCCGATCATGAGGTACGGGAGATCGGTACGCGTCATGGCGAGAAGCTGTATGAGGCGCTGCTAAGTCGCGAGGAGATGGCCTGTGCGGAAGATAGGGGAGAGTACTTTCGGGTCCCCCCTGATGGACGTGATTTGAACTACGCCAAGTTCGTAGAGGAAGGTGAGCGGCGCATTACCAGGAGTACTCATGGCGAAGACTACAACTCGCACAATACAACCCGCCTGGATGTCGAGGAGATGAAGGCATTGTTGCTCAAACTTGACTTCATGCAGCGCATATCGCGTGGAGAGCACGCTGTGGCGGAGGATTGACGCTATGAAAGTGCTGATTACCGGAGCCGATGGCTTTGTGGGAAAGAACTTGCGGCTGCACCTTGGCGAGCGTAATGACGTGCATGTCACAGCTTTTACGCGCGCCGACGACTTGACTGACTTACCCGGCTTGGTTGCAGAGACGGACTTCGTGTTTCATCTTGCTGGTGTCAACCGGCCGGAAGACCCGCGCGAGTTTATAAGGGGAAATGCGGACCTGACGCAAGAGATTTGCCGCTGCGTGGGTGCAGTCGCCGAGGCATCTGGGAAGAAGATTCCCACTATCTATACCTCTTCCATTCAGGCGGGCCGCGACAACCCCTACGGCCAGAGCAAGCTTGTGGCCGAAGAGGCGTTGTGGCAGCTCGCCAGCAGTCACCAAGTCGCGGTGTATGTCTTTCGGCTACCCAATGTCTTCGGTAAATGGTGCAAACCAAACTACAACTCAGCTGTAGCGACCTTCTGCCACAACATCGCGCGTGATCTTCCGATCCAGGTCAACGATCCTGCCGCGACCGTGACCCTGGTATACGTAGACGACGTGATTGAGCGTTTTGTGCAGTTGATGGATGGCTCGGACCCCGTTGTGGATGGAGATGGCTTTGCGACACTGGCTCCACAGTACACCACCACGGTGGGTGAACTGGCAGCTCAGATCCAGGCCTTCAAGGATAGCCGTGCAACGCTGCTGACCGAGCGCGTAGGAACTGGACTGGTGCGGGCGCTATACGCTACCTACGTCAGCTATCTGCCGGTGGATTCATTCGCGTACCCGGTCCCGCAATATGGCGATCCGCGCGGCGTGTTCGTGGAAATGCTGAAGACGCCGGACGCCGGCCAGTTTTCCTTCTTCACGGCGCATCCCGGGATCACGCGGGGCGGTCACTATCACCACAGCAAGACCGAGAAATTCCTGGTGATCAAGGGCCAGGCGCGGTTCAAGTTTCGCCATATGCAGACCGGCCAGGCACATGAACTGGTCACATCCGGCGAGAACCCTGAGATTGTGGAGACCGTGCCGGGCTGGACGCACGATATCACCAATATCGGTTCCGACGAGATGATCGTCATGCTCTGGGCGAACGAGGTGTTCGATCGCGCCCGGCCCGACACCTTTGCGTGTCCGTTGTAAGCACAAGCCCTATGCATAAGCTAAAAGTCATGACTGTGGTCGGGACACGGCCGGAAATCATTCGCCTCTCGCGCGTTCTGGCGCGACTGGATGAGTACTGCGACCATGTGTTGGTGCATACCGGTCAAAACTACGACTACGAACTGAACCAGATCTTTTTTGATGATCTGGGTATTCGCAAGCCGGACCATTTTCTTGATGCCGCAGGAGGTTCCGCGGCAGAGACTATCGGAAACATCATCATTGCCGTCGATGCCGTGCTGGCGGCAGAGAAGCCGGATGCGGTGCTGGTTCTCGGCGACACCAATAGTTGCATGGCTGTTTTGCCGGCGAAGCGACGCAAGGTCCCGGTGTTCCACATGGAGGCGGGGAATCGATGCTTCGATCAGCGCGTGCCGGAGGAAATCAATCGCCGGATCGTCGATCATACGGCGGACATCAATCTTACGTACAGTTCCATTGCCCGCGAGTATCTGCTGCGTGAAGGCTTGCCGCCGGATATGGTAATCAAGACGGGCAGCCCGATGTCCGAGGTATTGACGCACTACTGGCCGGGCATCGAGCGCTCCGATGTGCTGAACCGGCTGGAGTTGGCGGATGGACGCTTTTTTGTCGTGAGCGCGCATCGCGAAGAGAACATTGAGTCCGATTCGAATTTCGGGAAATTGGTCAATGTCTTGAACACCGTGGCGGAGGACTATGGTCTGCCGGTTATTGTGTCGACTCACCCCCGCACGCAGAAGCGTGTGGATGCCATTGGTGCGAAGTTTCATTCCAATGTGCAATTGCTGAAACCGCTCGGCTTTACGGATTACAACAGGTTGCAGGTTGCCGCCAAGGCGGTACTGTCCGATAGCGGGACTATCAACGAGGAGTCTTCCATCCTGAACTTCCCGGCACTGAATCTGCGCGAGGCGCATGAGCGGCCGGAGGGCATGGAGGAGGCGGCCGTGATGATGGTCGGCCTCGAGGTTGAGCGTGTCATGCAAGGCATTGCGATCCTGGCGGACCAGCCTCGTGGCGAAGGCCGGCTTCTGCGTCAGGTGGCGGACTACAGCATGCCGAATGTTTCGGACAAAGTACTTCGCATCCTGCACAGCTATACCGACTACGTGAACCGCGTAGTGTGGAAGAAGTACTGACGCATGGTCACTCGGATTCTGTTGCTGACGCAGTGGTTCGACCCTGAGCCGACTTTCAAGGGCATGGTATTTGCGCGTGAGCTGGTGCGTCAGGGCTTTGAAGTGGAGGTACTGACGGGTTTTCCGAACTACCCCAGCGGAAAGGTGTACCCAGGCTATCGAATCAGGCTACTGCAGCGTGAAGTGATCGACGGCGTGCAGGTGACGCGCGTCCCCCTGTATCCCAACCACGATCAGTCCGCAATCAAGCGGGTGTTGAACTACGTGAGTTTTGCTGCGTCGTCTCTTATATACGGCTTATTCATGGCCAAGAGGGCGGACGTTATTTATGCCTATCACCCGCCGTTGACGGTGGGGATCTCGGCCAGTCTGATCCGGTTGTTTCGTCGCATTCCGGTGGTGTATGACGTTCAGGATATGTGGCCGGATACGCTGCGGGCTACCGGCATGGTCAGGAATCCGAGGGTGCTGAACCTTGTGTCTCGCGTTTGCGATTGGGTGTATCGGCGAGTGGATCACATCGTCGTGTTGTCGCCTGGCTTCAAGGAACTTCTCGTGCAGCGCAGCGTGCCTGCCGCAAAGATCGACGTGATCTACAACTGGGCCGACGAGGCCGCATTGGCTGCACCAAGCGGCAGACTGCCGAATGAATTTCCCGGAGGGGAGAGGTTCCGAATCCTCTTTGCCGGCAACATGGGTAAGGCTCAGGCGCTTGACTCGGTGCTGGATGCCGCAGCGCTGCTGCAGGCAAGGGACTCGCGCGTGTGTTTCGTCATGCTTGGTGGCGGGGTTGAGGTTGACCGGCTGAAGGCACGGGCTGCCGAGTTGCAGTTGGGGAATGTCGTTTTCTTGCCGCCGGTGCCGATGGCCGAGGTGGGAACCGTGCTGAACGCAGCGGACGCCCTCCTTGTACATCTTCGCAAGGATCCGCTGTTCCGGATAACCATCCCCTCGAAGACGCAGGCGTACATGACTGCGGGGAAACCGCTCCTGATGGCGGTGGATGGAGATGCGGGCGATCTGGTCGCGCGATCGGGGGCGGGAATGGCTACCGAATCCGAGAACCCGGAGACGCTGTCGATCGCGGGCAGTTGCTCTCGGATGCGGAGCGTTTGACGCCTTTTGGCCGTTTCCTTCGCGCCACTAGTCTGGACGAGCTCCCCGAACTGTGGAACGTACTCAAGGGTGATATGAGTCTGGTAGGTCCGCGCCCGCTACTCATGGACTACTTGCCTCTGTACACGCCAGAGCAAGCGCGCCGCCACGAGGTTCGTCCCGGTATTACGGGCTGGGCGCAGATCAACGGCCGGAATGCGCTGTCCTGGGAGCAGAAATTCGTTTTGGATACCTGGTATGTAGACCATCGTACGTTTTGGCTGGATCTGAAAATCCTGGCCTTGACGGTAAAGAAGGTGCTGGTGCGCGACGGGATCAGCGCAACCGGCGAAGCCACCATGACGCGGTTCACCGGTGTCCCGGCCAATGAACAAAAGGAGTAAGCGATGAGGTTGATTGGAATCTATGGCGCAAGCGGATTCGGGCGCGAAGTCATGCCCCTGGCGCGCGGGCAATTGACGGCTGCCGGAACCGGACCGTTTGAGCTGGTGTTCGTGGACGACGGAGAGAATGCGCCGCTAAGCAATGGCCATCGGGTGCTGTCGTATGCGCAGTTCCTGGAGGTACCCGCGGCCAAAAAACAGCTTGGCTTCGCGATCGCTGACAGCCAGGTACGAGAACGGCTGGCATTGCGTGCGGAGCAGGATGGCGTTGGTTGCATCGACATACTTGCATCCAACGCGGTGATGCTGGATGACGTCAGCATCGGCGCCGGCGCGGTGATTTGTCCGTTCGTGACCCTGACGAGCAACATCCGGATTGGCAAGCAATTTCACGCCAATCTCTATGCCTACGTTGCCCACGATTGCGTCATCGGGGATTACGTGACCTTCGCTCCGGGAGTCAAGTGCAATGGCAACGTGTTGATTGAAGACCACGCCTATATCGGAACCGGCGCGGTACTCAAGCAGGGCAAGCCAGGCAAGCCGCTGGTTATTGGCCGTGGCGCGGTGGTTGGCATGGGCGCCGTGGTAACGCGTGATGTGCCCGCTGGCACGACGGTAGTGGGTAATCCCGCGCGCCCGATGGTCAAGTGAGAGGGAAGCGAAATGCTGAATACCGGATTTTCACCTTGGCCGAGTTTTTCGCCCGAGGAGATGGCGAGCGTGCAAGCCGTGCTGGCGTCCAACAAAGTCAATTACTGGACCGGCACCGAAGGCCGTGAATTCGAACGCGAATTCGCCGCCTGGGTAGGCGTGGAACACGCCGTCGCACTGGCCAACGGTACCCTGGCTCTGGACGTGGCCCTGAAGGCGCTGGACATTGGCGCTGGCGACGAGGTGATAGTCACCTCCCGTACCTTCCTGGCTTCCGTATCCAGTATCGTACTGGCTGGTGCCACGCCAGTCTTCGCCGACGTGGATCGCGATGACCAGAACATTACCGCCGAGACTGTGCGGGCGGTGCTGAGCCCACGTACCAAGGCCATCCTCTGCGTGCATCTCGCGGGCTGGCCCTGCGATATGGATCCCATCATGGCGCTGGCCAAGGAGCATGGTCTTGCGGTGATCGAAGATTGTGCCCAGGCGCATGGTGCGTTCTACAAAGGGCGGGCTGTAGGCTCAATCGGTCATGTSGGCGCCTGGTCTTTCTGCCAGGACAAGATCATGACSACYGGCGGCGAAGGCGGCATGGTGACGACGAACGACCGTGATCTGTGGGCGCGCATGTGGGCTTACAAGGACCATGGCAAGAGCTACGAGGCSGTCTACGAGCGSSAGCATCCGCCGGGCTTCCGCTGGTTGCATGAGWSCTTYGGCACCAACTGGCGCATGCTGGAGATCCAGGCGGCAATCGGCCGTATCCAGGTGAGGCGCATGGCGGACTGGACCGCACGGCGTACGGCGAACGCCATGACGCTGGCCGAGGCACTGAAGCCGTGCAAGGCGCTGAGGGTACCCCTGCCGCCGGCAGGCGTGGAGCATGCCTGGTACAAGTTCTATGCGTTCGTGCAACCCAAGTCATTGGCCGAAGGCTGGGATCGGGACCGGATCATGGCGGAGATCAACGCAGCGGGGGTGCCGTGCTATTCGGGTTCCTGCTCCGAGGTTTATCTGGAAAAGGCGTTCGATGGTACGGGATGGCGTCCGGCCGAGCGTTTGCCAGTGGCGAAGGAACTGGGCGAGACCAGCCTGCTGTTCCTGGTGCATCCGACCTTGACCGAGGCAGAGATTGCGCGGACCGCACAGGCGGCTCGCGCGGTGGTGGAGCGGGCTACGCGTGGTTGACAGGGGGCACACGAAGGCGGGAAGGACGCGCGCGGCTTGTCCGGACCGGCGGGCACGTGTTGATGCGGGCGCCCGGTCATGACGCTGTGGGCACATGTCATTCCGCTCGGCGATAGCACGTGGACTTTGCCGCTTGCCGTGTCTATCGCCGTTGCCTTGCTGCTTGGCGGGGATCGGGCACGCGCCATCCGTTGGCTGGCCTGTTTGGGTGCCGGCATCGCGGTGATTGTTGCCGGCAAGCTGGCGTTCGATCTAGGCGGCTGGTGTTTGCCGTCGATCGGCTTCTACAGTATCAGCGGCCATGCGATGCAGACCACGGCAATCTATCCGCTGCTGTTCATGATGCTCTTTTCCGCCGCCGGGCCTCAAGCCGCGCGATGGGGATTCCTGCTGGGGTTGGCGGCATCGATGTTCATGGCGGTGACGCTGCTGGCCGGCAACTATCACACGCTGTCTGAAACGCTGGCTGGCATGGCAGTCGGCGCGATGGTTGTTTGCACGTATCTGCGCTGGCAGCCGAACTTGCGCCCGGCGCATCTGTCCTTACTCGTCGCGTTGCCGGTTGCCGTGGTGCTGCTGGTTGATATGCATGGCACGGTCAACCCRACCAAGGCGGCGCTCTGGCAGCGCGCGGCGGTGTGGCTCGGTGCCACCGAACAATATACGCGGCAGATCTATACGGATCCAGTCAACGGTACGCGGCGGGTATCTGTACGGCTGCGTAGACTTTCTTAAACCCCGGGCGCGTCATCGTTGCCCCGCGCGGGCGGTGTCCCTTCGCATCGACGTGCCCGCAATCCCGGTTTTGCGCAACGGTGCGGCCATTCGCGCTATACTCCGATCGCCATCGAAACAGCGATGACCGGGATTGGCGTCCCGAAGTACAGGCGGACAAGCCGCCAAGTTGCGGCTTTTTTCACGTCCGTTGAGCACGGCATTGCCTCCTATGGGCGGGCCGTGTGGGGGGCCGAAAGGCCCGCCAGATCCTGTACCTGGTACGCCAACCCGCACGGTTCCGCCCCCCCCGATTGGCGTCGGGGAGCGGTTCGATAACCGTTGTACAGGAGGTCTCTCATGGCGAATCTCGCCTGTAGTGCTCGTTCGTGCATTTTCCGCATTTCCATTCGTACAAGTCCGCCCGTTACCTTGCCTCACCGCACGCCCGAATGTAGCCGTGGCGATCTGCTGCGCGTTGCTGTCGTGCATTCGTGGTTCGCGAGGAAGGTTCAACAGCAAGCACAAGGTCGCGGCCATGCATGAAGTCACACGATATGGTGTCACCGCGTGCCGGTCGGGGCGTAACACCTCTCTTACAACCTGCGCCAAACTCGAATCTCCCGCCGAACTCGCCGCCGCTAAAGCCGCGCACCTTCACGCCTTGTTGCTCATGACACATGGCAACTGCCTTGAGCGATTCGTCAGCATGGATGCGAACATTCAGGAGAGCCTGCTTTCCCTGGCGGCGGATCTTGCATTGCAGATTTCGGCACTGAGTGAACTGGCGCTTGTGGACGTGCCGGATCAATCCACTTCTGTTTGACAGCTACCACCCATTTGGGTGAATAACGGATGCAAATCGGCCTCGCGGGGTTCTCGGAGCGCCTCGAGGCCGTACGCCGCATTCTGTTACACATCCACGGAGCATCGCCAGATCCGAATGGCGCATCTTGACCTGGCTTGCTCCACTTCGGTGCGAAGGAACTCGGGCCGCGCCATGCCGCTGTTCGTGCGGGTGCCTATGCCGGATTTTGTCTTCAATGTATCCGGGCGGATACCCAGGATTACATGTTCAGGCCGCCAAAAAGTGAGACGCACGGTCAAGTATCTCCGGCGGGCGGCATTATCCTGCCTGCGGATTTTGCTTCGAGCGCCTGGTGCCGCATCCGCCGAAGGCCGTGACTGGTTCTGCCTCTGGTTGAGTTGTGTCGGGCTCCCGTGCGGGGAACGGGCGAAGGAGCAAAGCCGTTTAGCAATTGCCACAAACGCCAGCCCCTGCCGGACCTATGGAAATTCATCAAAGTGCATTTACCCGCGAGCAGTTCGACGCCTATTTCGCGTCGTATGCGGGCATGGAAGGCGGGAACCCCGCGGCCGCCGTATGGTTTTGCGAGTTTTCACCCAGTGGCGTCGAGACGCCACTGAGCGATTCGCTGCGGCCTTTACCGCAGCCTCATGCATGGGACGAGGCATTTCGCCGCCGGCACCGGCAGGATATGGCGCGCTGGCAGACGCATCAGCGCATTGCCCGGATCATGGCGGCGGCACGCGAGAAGATACTCTACGGGCGCTCCGGAGGAGGCGACTGGCGGCAGTACCTGGAGGAGATGCTCTACCGGCCATGCGGCTGGGAGTTCAAGCTGAACCTCTTTCCCCTTGCAATCCGGCCGGAAGGCAGGCTCCCCTGGTCCAAGCTTTATCAGGGCCAGCCGGAGCTGAATCCCAAGCAGCGCTATTTCGATCTGTGCCGGGACGGAGGGCGGTTCCGGTTTATCGGTGGCTTGTGCCGCCGGATGCGTCCCAAGGTGGTGGTGTGCCTGGGCGAGCGCCATGCCGACGATTTTCTGAAGGCCTTCGGCATGCAGGGGATTCCGGCAGTCGAGCACTTGCTCAAGCCGGCTGACCAGGCCAGGACTCTGCAGGTCTATATGCGGCAGGGCACCACGCTTATCGTCTGCCCGGCCGTTGCCGGTAGCGCCGGCCTAAGCTCCGACGTTTTGCTCAACGCCCTGGGGTGCTTCATCAGCCACTGGCTGTCGCACGAGGATTTTGCGGAGCGTGTCGATACGCACGCGCCGGACGCGCGCGGCGACATGAAGCCAGCGCCCGCGTCATGGTCCGCGGTACACGCCGTCGTTGGCGCTCCGCTCATGGCTTGTCAGATGTCGGCGTAGCCAGCGCTCATAGTCCTGGCCCTGTACCCTGAGGGCGGCGCGCATCAGCTCTTCGCGGCGCGGGCTGGCGGCCTCGATACGCAGGTCGCTCGGCGACATGCCGTAGGCGCGCCGAAACGCGCGCGTGAAATCCGATGCGCTGGAGAAGCCCAGCCCGTAAGCAATCTCGATCACCGGCAGATTGGGAAACCGCACCAGTTCCGACGCCGCCGCGCGCAGCTTGCGCTTGCGGATGTACGCGTGTACGCCGCCTTCGTGCTCGAACAGCCGATACAGCGAAGGCCGGGAAATGTTCATCGCCGCCAGCAAGCCGGTGGGCGATATATCCGGCTGGTGGGCGCCGTGGTCAATCAGGCGGCGGGCTCGCGCGAGCATGGCGTTGCGGGTGGCGGAACGCGCGTCGCCTTCCAGCCGCGCGGCTTTGCGGAAGGCGGCCACGAGCAGATGGATGGCTTCGCGCAAGGCCGGTGTGGCCTGCTCTGGTGTCATGCGCGGGAGTTCGCGGGCCAGCACGGTCACGTGCTCGACCGCGAGCATCGTCATTGGCGTGTTGGCCTCCACAATGCGGCCGTGCGCCGACTCGGCATCGGGAAAGACGGCGTCCATCAGCGGGCGCGGCATAAAGAACGAGAGGGCGTGCGAGGGGTCGCGCACCAGGCGCGCGGGCTGGCCCAGATCCGTCAGCAGGATGCCGCCGTGGCGCGGCGTGGGATTGCGCCGCCGGCCTTCGACCAGGCCCGCATTGCCGCCGATAAACACCTGGAACACATAGTGCCGCATGGCGTCGGTGGAGATCCGCGCCACCGTGCGGTGCAGGTTGACGCCGTCGCAGCGGCAGTCGGTGAAGACCATGTCCTCGACCAGGTACCTGTCGATCGCCGCCGCGAAGGGGCGGGCGACTTGTTCTTTCGTCAGGTTCAGGTCGATGACATGGCCTACGCGATCGCGCCAGGCCAGGATCTGGCCGGCGGATGACCGGGTCCCGGTTGCGGTGCCGACTTCAAAGCGGGTGTGCGGTATGCCGGAGGCGGGCTCCGGCGGCGGTTGCGGCTGGGCGAGTCTGTACGCAGTCATGGCATTGGAATTGCAGCCTGGTAATCAGGCTGCGGCGCGATCCAATGTACAGGAAACCGCTGGACTCCGTACAGACCCGCTTGCGCGAGGTCAGCCTGCCTTGGCTTGCTTGGCGTTCAGTTCCGCGAAATCCGCCAGCACCTCCTCCGGCCCGCGCACGCGGGCACCGAAGGGGAAGGGCAGCAGTACGCGCGGACGCGGCGCCTTGCTTCTCTTGCCATCCAGGGAGCTGTAGGGCGCGTACTCCGGCACGATCGCTTGTACCAGGCTCTGGATCTTGAGCGGATCGCGCGTGTCGCAGGCGGCGAACAGGGCGGCCAGCAGATCGTGCAGCGTCTCCTCTTCGGTGGAGTGCTCTTTTGCACACATGATGCGTTCGTGCGAACTGGGGATGACGCCCTCGCCAATCAGCAGTTCTTCATAGAGTTTCTCGCCCGGGCGCAGGCCTACCACCTTGATCTCGATATCGCCGCCGGGATTGTCCCTGGTCTTTTCCTGCAGTCCGGACATATCGATCATGGTACGTGCCAGGTCCACGATGCGTACAGGGTCTCCCATGTCCAGCACGAACACCTCGCCGCCCTTGGCCATTGCGCCTGCCTGGATCACCAGTTGCGCCGCCTCGGGGATCAGCATGAAGTAGCGGACCACGTCGGCGTGGGTGATCGTGATCGGCCCGCCGGATTCGATTTGCCGGCGGAACAATGGCACGACCGAGCCGGATGAACCCAGCACGTTGCCAAAGCGCACCATCGAGAAGGTGGTGCGGGTGCGCGGACGCGCGGCGGCGGCCTGGAAGACCAGTTCGGCCATGCGCTTGCTCGCGCCCATGACGTTGGTCGGGCGTACCGCCTTGTCGGTCGAGACCAGGACGCAAGTCTCCACGCCGTACATGTGGGCGATATCGGCGACGGTCAGCGAACCCAGCACATTGTTGCGGATGCCTTCCGGCATGTTCGACTCGACCAGCGGCACATGCTTATACGCGGCGGCGTGGTAGATGGTATCGACACGGCTCTGGCGTATCGCGGCCGTGACGGCCTCGGGATCGCACACCGAGCCGATGCGCGCCGATATGTCCAGCCCCGGAAAGAGCTGCCGCAATTCCTGTTCGATCGTGTACAGCGCGTACTCGGAGTGTTCGAACAGGACCAGCTTGCGCGGTTCCTGCGTGGCGATCTGCCTGCACAGTTCGCTGCCGATCGAGCCGCCGGCTCCTGTCACCATCACAACCTTGCTGCGCGTGCACTTGGCAAACAGGCTTTTGTTGGGGGGCACCGGCTCGCGGCCAAGCAGATCCTCGATACGGATTTCGCGGATGGATTGCGTGGTGATCTTGCCATCCACCAGTTCCAGCAGCGTGGGCAGGGTGCGCACTTCCACTGCCTGGGTGCGCAGGCTTTCCACCACTTCACGGCGGCGCTCGGGCGAAGCCGACGGAATGGCCAGCACGACTTCGTCGATATTCAGCCGGCCCAGCTGTTCGGTCAGCCGCTTGGCGTCATAGACGGGCAGGCCGGCCACGATCTTGTTGTTCAGCGTRATGTCGTGATCGAAGAAGCAAAGCACCTGGTGATCGGGGCTGGCACGCATCGCAAGGGCAAGCTGGAAGCCAGCCTCGCCGGCGCCGAAGATCGCAAGGCGCGCCACCTTGCTGCGGTTCTTGCGGTAATGCGAGGTGCGCAGCAGCGCGCGTGCCAGGAAGCGTGAGATGACGACATAGGCAAACGCGATAAACCAGTAGATCAGCAAACCGGTGCGCGGCAGGTAGTCGTCCTGAATCAGCAGGGACAAGAGATAAGTCAGTCCGATCAGCGCGGCCAGGCTGATGCCGGACATCCACAAGACCTTGAGATCGATGAATCGCAGCACGGTGCGGTAGAGCCCGCTCAGGTAGAACACGGGGATGGTGAACAGCGCGATCGCCAGCGGTGGGAACGCGCCGTATTGATTGAGCAGGTCGGCATCTCCCTTGCGCAGGAGCAGCGCAAGCGAGAAGCACAGCGGCAGCATCATGATATCTGCCGTCACCATGAGAACGACTTTGCCACGGCGCGGTAGAGCGAGTAGCCATTGAGTAAGCGCGGATGTCATTTGCATATCCACATTGCAAATCCGGCACCGGTGATCCAGGTGCGGTAAATGATGACTGCCTGGCCTGCAGCAGGACGAGAAAAAAAGGGAATGCCACGTGAGACGAGCCGATGCTGGCTGGCTTCCCGGCAGGCTTCCTTCATCTTGCGATTGGTGCGAATAGTGCGGCGCAGCGGTAGCTACCGGTACCCTGCGGGAGAAGGGAAACAGAGGGGTGGGAGTGGCCTTGCGTTGCGACGACCACGCGCAAGCGAACTACGGATTGCCGGCGCGCACTGATCCTTTTGGAAAAGACATCGCAATTCTGATTGCCGGCTTTAAACGATTTTTCGCTAATCTGGTGCGCGATTTGTATTCCACAAGGGCGCGGTGGCGTGCGGTCTCGCATGAATTTGCTTGCGGACCGCATTTGTCATCGGCGATACACATTCCATGCCACGGGTACGGAAAGCCGCCGTGAAGACGGCGGGGCGTCGAATGGCGCTTCGTCTCGCGCGATGGGTACCCTTCGTAAGAAGGGAAAGAAGACTACCGAGAATCCCTCCAAAGGGGGGCGCGGACCGGTCAAATCTCGCGCAAAATCTCGCTCCGCCTAGTAAGTGTTTCGCGCAAACGAGATCAGGCTCTTTGGGACGGCATCGGGAACATCGCGGGTTTCACAATATATGTTCCTGAAAGCCATATCCAAAAGCAATGCACTGATTCAGACTGGTTGTGGGCAGGTCAAATCCGTCGAAGCCTGGCGTTGGCATTGTGCCGGCCGGCATCCGATACGAAGGGGGAAGGTGCGCGAGAGCGCCAGCGGTCATTGCGTTCCCCCTTCAGTGGAGTGGGTTGTCTCCATCGTTCTATTAGAGAGTTGCCGATGCATCCGAGGCGTCTCACGCCCGTCATGTCGTACAGGTAAGTTTGCCTCGGTGCGTGGGCATCTTTAATTCCACCAAGCGGTAGGGGCATGGAAATAGAACAAAAGGCAGTATTCTCACGTGAGCAGCTGGACGCGTATTTCGCGTCTTACGTTGGAATGGAAGGGGGAAATCCCGCAGGGGCCGTCTGGTTTTGCGACAGTACGCCGCATCCCTGGGTAGAGTCGCTGGTGGCGCCACTGGAGCCGCGTACGCAGCCGGGCGCCTGGGATCACGCATATCGCGACCGGCACAGGGACAGCATGGAGCGCTGGCAGTCCCATCAGAAGATCGCAAGGATCATGGCGGCGGCGCGGGCGCAGACATTCTCCTGTTCCCAGGATGAGTGCGACTGGAAGCATTACTTCGATCAACATCTCTATGCACCGAACGGCGCCGAATTCAAGCTCAGCCTTTTCCCGCTGCCGGCGCACCTGATTGGCCAGACGCCGTGGTCAAGGGCGTTTCGCGGGCAACCGGCGCTGGTGCCCAAGCAGCGCTATGTCGATCTTTGCCGCAATGGCAATCGTTTCCGCTTTATCGAAGGCATTCGCCGGCAATGGAAGCCCAAGGTGGTGGTATGCCTGGGTGAGCGGCATTTCGGCGATTTCGTGCACGCGTTCGGCCTGGAGAGCGCGCGGACTGGCAGTTATGTCCTGCAACCCGCCGACCTGGCGAAGACGCTGCGTGTGCTGGATCACGACGGTACCACCTGGATCGTGTGTCCCGCACTGGCGGGCGCGACAGGACTGACTTCCGATGTCCTGCTGGAGGCAATGGGCCGGTATATCGCACGCTGGCTTGTGCGGGAGGACTTCCCCATTCTCCATTAGCGGCATCAGCCGCATCGGGCATTCCGGGCTTATCCGGCGCGTTCGCTGTACTCGGCGAAACAACACCGGGACATGCGCGGCAGCGTTGTCAACGGCCGTGCGGGGTTGCCGGCCTTGCGTTCCCACACGCAAGGCCGCGCTTTCCCCCGCCAAGTAGGGGTGACACGGTAGTGGCGATTGTTTATCTAGTYGGGCTGGCAAAGGCACTGGCGAAGTGGTCATGCCGATTGCAGTTGCAAGAGCCAGCAAGGGTATCCATGAGAGGCGAATAGCCGGGGCGGCGAAGGGCACCACAGGCGGTGCGCTGCCCTGGTGTGGTTCGGGATCCATAGACGACGTATCGAAGTAATGACGTAGTGATTTCAGGAGCGAGAAGAGTGCAAACCAATATCAGGAATATCTTTACCCTCGGCCTTACGGCTTCCGCGGTAGCGACGCTGGTGGCCTGCGGCGGGGGCTCGGATTCACCGGCGCCCACGCCCACGCCCACACCCACGCCGGCCGCTGTGCAAGGCAAGGCGGTCGACTTCTACCTGGCGCAGGCCACGGTGACTTTTCTCGATTGCAGCAACAAGACGGCGACAACCAAGGCGAACGGGGATTTCACGTTCCCGGATGGCTGCACAACCAGCGCTCTCAAGGTGACGGGCGGTACCGACATCGGCACCAATCAGCCTTTCACCGGCGTGCTGCAGGCGCCGGCCGTGGCCTACAAGGCGGGTGTGACGCCCGTGGTCACGCCGCTGACGACCCTGGTCGCGCAACTGGGCTCCGCCCAGGCAGCGGCACTCGCGACCAAGCTTGGCCTGCAAGGCAAGGACCTCTCCACCCTGGACCCGATGAATGACGCCGCCGTGCTGAAGGCCTCGGTGGTGGTCCAGCAACTGGTGGACCAGGTCGCCAAGACGCTTGCTGGCCTGTCCAAGACCACGGGCGGCACGTTGACGGCGGAAGCTGCAGCGGCGGCAGCCGCCAGCGCAGTGGCCAGCGCGGTGAATGCAGGTTCCGGTACCGCCGACCTGACCAGCGGCGCACTGGTATCCACGGTCATCACATCGGCCGTGCAGAATGCCAAGGCAGGCTTTCCGGCCAGCGTGCAGTCCAGTATCGCCACGGTGGCGGCAAACGTGGCCGCGCTGGCCGGCCCGGTCGTGGCCAGCCAGGTCGCCAACGTGAACGCGGCCCTGGGCACCATTGTGCTGGGCGCCGACCCGGCCGCCACGCTGGCTGCCTTGCAGCAAAGCGGTTCGGTCAATGCGGTGGTGGACAGTGCCAAGTCGGCGGCGAGCAATGCGCTGGTCGCGGCGGTGACGCCGGCCGCGCTGGGCGACTCGACGCTGACGACCAAGCTGGGCGCGCTCGGCGGTGCCGTGGCAACCGGCAACGCGGGTGCGATCCAGACCGCTGCCGGCAACCTCGGTGGCAGTGTCGATTCGGGCGCCATCAATACTGTGGCAGATAGCGTCAAGCCGACCAACTTTATCCAGTTGGCTAGCCTGACCATCAACAGCCAGCTGTTCCCGATCGGCGATACGGTGACGGTGACGGGCGGCACGCTGAATGCAATCAAGGTGGCGGTCTCGCAGAGCGGCAACGCGTTCGCCGGCGGCGCTGCGGAAGTGCGTGCGGGCTTGAGCTACACATACAACGGC